>JAMDBC010000092.1 GCA_023484185.1 Chloroflexota bacterium
TTTACTGCTTTTGACCCGTTTTGATAACCAGTATAATTATTTATATCATTCACAAGGAGAATACAATGACTAACAATCGGCCCCTCGGAATTATCGTAACAGTGCTGACTGCGTTGATCTGCTGCTGTGCCGCAATCTTCAGCAGCGTATGGGGAGTCATTATTGCCAGCGGCGCGCCCATCAATGTGACCGACTCCAGCGGCATCTCCACGCCGCAGACCGTTCCGGCACCAATTGGCTATGTGCTGCTCTGTCTTTCGGTGATCTTCGTCCTTGTACCGGTCGCCGTTGGATTCTTAACCTTGCGCAAGAAACCCCAAGCCGCAGTTCCGGTCAACAACGATCCGCTTCCCCCAGCTTCATAAAACAACAAAAATCAGGGGCTGTCTAAAAAGGTGAGCAAAAACTGGGGAAAAGAGGCAGGAGACAGCGAGAGATAAAAAAACTGGCGGTCATTGGATCGCCAGTTTTTTTGTCCCCTGCTCGTTTTTACTGCTTTTGACCCGTTTTTCATTCCCTTTTTAGACAGCCCCCGCTATCGTTTACAAAATAGGTTACTTTGCCAACGCTGCCCCGCAGTAGGGACAGTTTTTCCAATCAGCCTGCGCGCCGCGCCCGCAATTGGGGCAGGCATGGGCAGGAGCGGGGGGAATGTTTCCGCCGCCGATCGCCCGCACGAACCAGACGATTCCCAATACGGTCAGAACGAGAAAACCAAAGGGGATCAGCCACATGAACATCATGCCGCCCATCATCCACGGGCCCATCATTCCCCATCCGCCGTATCCCCAACCGCCATAGCCCCACCCGCCCAATAAGCTTGCGCCAAACATCAAGACGAGCAGGGCGATAATGCTGATTACAACGACCACAGTCCAATTAACTTTGCTCATCATTCACTCCTTTGAGATTTATTCTGTACACGACAAACCCTAAAGGTATTCCTAGCATAAAAAGCACCTGATCCAAACAAATTTCACTGTTCATAAGTGATTCTGCCCAGGAAAAAGACCTTTAGGGTTTCTTAATGATGGGCTGGTTGTTTTTCCGCTTCGCCGAGTGGAGAGCCGCAGTAGGCGCACGCGCTCCAATTCGGATCAACCTTTTGTCCGCAGGCGGAACACTCTGCCGTTTTGAGACTCATGCCGCAGTTGGGACAAAAAGCAAAACCCTGTCCCAGGGGGAAACCGCAATGGGCGCATCGCTGTCCGCTGGCGGCAGGCATAACGCTGGACTGCGGCGCAGACGCGGGCTGGGTGGAGGTCTGGTGTCCCTCATGGTCCATCGCCGCATGCATTAACATACAACCGCACATAATCGTTCTCCTTTCAAAAGTTTTTCAATTACGTTCTTTACATTCTCCCACACCGATGTAAAGATTTGATAAAGAATTCGCGAAGGTAGATTAAATGCTGATCGGTATGCCGAGCGTCCTGCCGCCAAGTGATAGGGCTAAACGCAGTGTCTCGCGTTTTAAGCCGTAGGGAGCTAGCCACCACTGCTCGAACAACACTTTGCCGAGATGCCAAGATTTGCCCATCTTGTGGAGTTCGATCTGCGGCGACGGTTCAGCGAAGAAATTGCCGTATGCGAATCCTGCCATATTTTCGCCTGCTTCCAGCATACAGTAGCCGATACCTGGAAAATTATCTTGCCCGCTTGCTCCCGCGATCTCAGCGGCGATACGGCGCGCAACCACCTCCGCTTGCACATGGGCAAACACACCGGCTTTTGGCAACATCATAGGCACATCGGGCTTCCAGCGTCCGGGAATGGAGATGGCTGTCGCGTCGCCGATTGCATACACATTTTCGTGCTGGGTCTGGAGGGTAGCCCGATCCACCGGGACCCAGCCAGCCTCATTGGTCAGCCCGGCTTCCTGGGCGATGCGCGGCCCGCGGTGAGGCGGGATGGCGATCAGCAAGTCGTAGCGGAATGATCCTTGTCCATCGAAGGCAAGCTTACGTGCGGTTAAATCCACTTGCGTCAATTTGTGCAGTGGATGAAAGGCAACGCCTCGATCCGACAGCATTTGCTTCACCGCATCGCCCAGGGCGGGTCCCGCCACCGGCATAGGTTGAGGCTCTGGCGTGAAGAGATGTACTTCGCTCTCGTTCAAGCCGCGCCTGCGGAGCGTGTTGGCGATGAGCATCGCGCCTTCGTGCGGCGCACCGGGGCATTTATAGGGCAGGGCGCTCACAACTACAGCCACCTTTCCACCGCCGAAGTTTCGCAAAGTATCGCGCAGTTTCGTTGCCCCATCGAACGTGTAGTAGGTTTGCGCACTCTCCGCCAAACCGGGGATGGCGCCGGGGGCTAGTTCCGCACCGAGGGCAAAGATAAGATAATCGTAATTCAACGCCTGCGCGCTGGTCTGTACGCGGCGATTCGACAGATCAATCGCCTGTGCTTCGGCCAGAATCAACTCGACGCCGGGACGCACGAGCTGGCGCACATCCCGCGTGATCTGCTCAGGCTGGCGGTCACCAGTCATCAGCCATAGGAAGGATGGCGCAAAAGCATGCTGAGGATTCTTCTCAACTAACACGATACGATGTTCATTCGGAAGGAGACGCCGTAGTTCGTTAGCGGCAACCAGTCCGCCGATGCCTCCGCCCAGGATAAGTACAGTTTTACCAGTCATGATTTCACCTATGAGTTACCGATAACAGAATATTGCCTGCAACACGAAGCGCGTCGAAGTGACAAGCGGGGATGCATAAACGGCAGTCATAGCAACGTTCGATATCAATGTATGGCGGTTCATCATCGTCAATCCGCATGATGGCGCGCACTTTACAAACCTCAGCCGCGAGACAGCGGCGGCAGGCGCGGCAGTTCTCAGTCTGAAGTTGGATGCGAATCTCGCGCGCCACAGACTCCTCGCGTTAAAACACCAGCACCTTGTCCGCTACCAGTGTCCAGTCGGTGAGCAATTCCATGCTCCCGCTTTGGATGTTTTCCATTAATGCGTCTTGCCCGAGACCTCGGGCTTTCTGGCACGTCCCTCAGGTTGCCACCTCGCCGCCGCGCAGAACAGAACTCAACATGCGCTCGACGTTGTAGTATCCCTGCGGCGTTTCCTGTCCGCGCGCGGCACATTGCACGCCGTCACCCATCAGAAAGACGCGCACATGCGTTTCTTCGGGTCGTTTGGCGAGATTCATAGCAAGCCGCAAGGCATTATAGGCTCGTTCATTCCCATAAGGGCCATCGTTGATAATGAGCAGGTAGTTTGTCATTTTGGTTTCGGTCATGCTATGGGTTCCTTTTCTGTAATTTTTTCTCGCGCCAGTTCAGCGGAAGTCTCTAAATGTTCCAACAGCACCTGCCGCATTAAGTCGCAGGCTTGGATGATCTTAGGATTGCTCAACTTGTAGAAAACGTTCAACCCCTCGCGTCGCGATGTGACGATGCCCCTCTGCCGCATGAGCGCCAGGTGCTGTGACAGGTTAGACTGGCTGATTTCCAAAGCCTCCGCCAGTTCAGTTACCGACAATTCGCGGGCGCGCAATTTGTCTATGATTTCCAGCCGTTTGGGATTGGCTAATGTATGGCAGATGCTCGCATGTAGTTTATATGTTTGACGGTCTGTCATTTGTTATCCTCTTTATATTAGAAATTTAGAATATTGTAATGTTCTCATGGAGGACTGTCAACTTTTTTGCATGCGCCAAATGGCGTATTCGCGAATCAGCCAAATCACTCTGACAAATTTTTTGAACTCAAAATAAACTTTCAGCGCGCAATGCCAGATGGGCATGTTGCGCGGCAAGTTGATCGTGGGGTAAAGAAAGGAAAGAAAGTGAAAAACAATAAGGTAAATTGGTCTGTGATTTCCTATGTCTCTGCATTTCTAATCGGAGTCATCTTGTTCTGGTCGTTTGGGAAAAACTGGCTCAACCTTGAATCAGCACTGGTTCTTCTCGCTGGGCTGATTGGCGTGGCAATATCTGTGTTAATATTTGGCGCATGGAATACTCGTAACAAATCAAATCACAAAATCAAATTACGAACCTGCTTCACCTGATAAGGTTTGGCCTTCGAACCTTTTGCCTGCAAGTTGATGATTTCCATCACGCCTCCTTTTGTGAAGATGTGATGACTACTGCAAATTCTTTCGTCAATTCCAAGTTCAGTCAACAATTAGCGCAAATCTTGAAAGTCAATATTTGCGTCGGATGCTCCGCGCAGAACCTTTTCAAGGATTTTATCAAACTTGGATATATTGCAATTATGAACCCTCTGAGAATTCCAAGTCTTTGATGAATATTCCGCTGGCGCGAAGAACAACTTTCCCACTGGGACCTGCCAAAAAGCCTTATAGTGATTTCTGGTATACTCCCCTCACGAAGGTAACCTTTGCCACGTTTTGAAGTTGATGTTGATCCCTGCGACTATATAACAAGCGACGCGATTGGCCAGCCCGGCCAGCGCGTTTTTTACATTCAGGCCTTTCAAGCCGAGAAGACCTATACCGTAATCATCGAGAAGGCCCAGTTGCAATCTTTGGCCATCGGCGTGGAAAAATTCCTGGCGGAAATCGAACGGCAGAATCCAAGCCTCGAGGAAGCCGAGGCGGATTACGCCGAGGAGCAGATGCGCATTCATCCTCCGGTGGATCCGCTGTTCCGCGTCGGCGAAATCGGCCTCGGTTACGACCAGCCGCGTGATCGCGTTGTGCTGTTTGCGCGCGAATTATTGACGGAGGAGCAGGAGCCCGAAGAAGCCTCAGCGATCCGCTTCTGGTGCTCGCGCCCACAGGTTCGCAGGCTGGCGCGTTGGGGCACGGAAGTGGTCCAGCGCGGACGGGCCATCTGTCCGCAGTGCGGCCAGCCCGAAGAATCCGAAGGCCACTTCTGCCCGAAGAAGAACGGGAATAGACACTAATTCTCAGTAACCACCTGTGCCTGCGGCACGGTGCAGGCAGTTTTCAGTGATCAGTAATCAGTCCAACGAAACTCTTAAGACTGTCCTTCAGTTTGGCGCGATTGAACTGAAAGGTCAATTCACGTTTGGCTCGAATTACACTTTCCTCGTCAGCGTTCAGCACGAAGGCCGCGAACTTTCCGCCGTTTACAAACCATCCAAAGGCGAACAGCCCCTGTGGGATTTCCCCGAAAACTCGCTCGCCTCGCGCGAGGTGGCCGCCTATCTCGTCAGTGAATCGCTCGGTTTTCACTTTGTCCCGTTCACGACGCTTCGAGACGACGGTCCGTACGGCCCCGGCTCCCTGCAGCAATACATCGAGTACGATCCCGAATATCATTACTTCAATTTCAGCGCGGAGGATAAAGCGCGCTTGAAGCCGGTCGTACTCTTTGACTTGCTGGTCAACAATGCCGACCGCAAAGGCAGCCATGTCTTTTTTGCGACCAATACGAACAAACTGTGGGCCATCGATCACGGCATTTGTTTTCACGCAGAAGATAAATTGCGGACAGTGATTTGGGACTTTGCCGGGCTTCCCATTCCAGATGAATTGCTCTCGCTTCTTTCCCGGAGCCGCGACTTGTGCGGCCCCCTGGAGCCGTATCTCAGCCCAGCAGAGATCGCCGCGTTGCAAACCCGCGCCGACAAATTAATCGCTTTGAAAGTTTTCCCGCCCGCCCCGAGGGACCGGCGCGCATTTCCTTATCCGCCAATCTAAGCGAAGAGTGTATCCAGACCACATTTCCAGGCGTTTTTGGAAAGGACAACACGATGACCGAAAAATCCATCGCTTTGCTTGCCGACAGTCTTGTGGAGGCTGGTTGTATCCAATTTGGGGAATTCACATTAAAGTCGGGACTCAAGTCGCCAATCTATATTGATTTGCGCCGGATCATCTCTTATCCAAAACTGCTGGAGCAAGTCGCTTCCGCCTTTATTCCCCTGATCTCCAATTTGTCATTCGACAGGATCGCTGGGTTGCCCTACGCGGCAATTCCAATTGCCACCGCCATCAGCCTCGCCGGGGGCTACCCGATGATCTACCCGCGCAAGGAAGTCAAGACCTATGGCACAAAGGCTGAAATCGAGGGCGAGTACCACGCTGGCGAAACAGTCATTGTGATCGATGACCTGGCCACCACCGGTGGCAGCAAGTTCGAAGCAATCGAAAAACTGACCGGCGCCGGATTGATCGTAAAGGATATCGTCGTATTAATAGACAGACAATCCGGAGCCAAAGAGGCGCTGGCCGAGGCGGGACTCCATCTTCACGCTGTCCTGACAATTTCCGAGTTGCTGGACTATTGGGAAAAGGCCGGCAAGGCCGGGAAGGGTGAGATCGAAGAGGCGCGCAGATTTTTAAAAACCTGGCGATGACTCTTGCGTCGAAAAATATTACCGGCCTGCCAAAAACGTTTGGGGTTGGCACAACCCGGATTCAATATTTCACATCCCCTTTCTTTTCTTACCCAAAAGCATATCATCTCAAAAAGAAGGGGGAAGTGGGGCGTTTTGGCAGAAAGCGCGATATATAGCAAAAAAGACGAAAGTTTCGATAAATGGTTATATGTGGTGGCCGAACCTGTGGAAAACTTGCGCCGATTCAGCGCTATGCCGCCATATTTAGCAGTCACAATGCCATACTTGAGGAGTTACCAAACCAGAATAAATAAGAGTAAAATGAAGTTATCCGGAAGCATCCTGGTATCCGATCTTTTGAGACTGAGGTTGCATGAGATCAAAAACACCTTCCAAGTCTGCCTCTCGCAAACCTGAGGGGAACAAGAATAAAAACTTTCGTCTGCTTTTTGATAACAATCCGCTTCCGATGTGGGTGTATGACCTGGAAACATTGTCTTTTCTGGATGTCAACGCGGCGGCGGTGGAACTTTACGGTTACTCGCGTGATGAATTCCTCAAACTGCGCATCACAGACATACGTCCGCCGGAGGATGTCAAGCGCGTTAAGAAACATGCGCAGGCCAGGCGGCCCCGTCTGCAGCATTCGGGGGAATGGCGGCATTGCAAAAAAGACGGTTCCATTATCCATGTCGAGATCACATCCCATAAATTAACTTATGAAGGCCGTAAAGCTGTGCTGGTCTCGGCAAAGGACATTACGGAAAACAAACTTGTGCTGAGGGAGCTGGCGGAATCCGAGGAACGATATCGAAATCTGGTCGAGAACTCACTGGCTGGCATATACCAAACAACCGTACAGGGGAAGATCGTTTATGTGAACGATGTGTTGGCCAAATTGATGGGCTTTAAGTCAGCAAAAGAGATGAAACTGCTGGGATCCGCTCAAGAGATTTATAAGAATCCCGGCGACCGTAAGAAGATCATCGCCGCGCTGAAACGAGGTGGCGCAGTAAACAACTTTGAAACCCAGTTCGTCACTCGTTCGCGGGAAGTGAAATGGGTGTGGTTAAGTGCCAGCCTGAAAGATAATGTCATTTCTGGTATAGTGCGCGATATTACCGAAAGTAAGCGTCTTGAAGACAAGGCGCGCGCGCTTGAAAACAGTTATCACAGCCTATTCAACAGTGTGACAGAAGCGATCTATGTTCAAGACCGCAAAGGCCGCTTTTTGGACATCAATGACGGCGCGGTAAAAATGTATGGTTACCCGCGCGAGTTTCTGATTGGCAAGACGCCCGCGCTTATTTCTGCGCCGGGCAGGAACGATCTTAAGAAAGTGCAACGCGCCATCCAGCTTGCCTTCGAGGGCCAACCGCAGGAATTTGAGTTCTGGGGATTACGGAACAACGGCGAGGCCTTTCCCAAGAATGTGCGCTTGTATAAAGGAACCTATCTCGGCCAAGATGTGGTCATTGCCCTGGCGCAGGATATTACCGAGCGTAAACGCGCCGAAGAGTCCCAACGTGTAGCCGAGGCAAAGTATCGCGCTTTGGTGGAAAATGTCAGCGCGATTTTCTACGTAGACGATGTGAATGATCTTAGCTCCACGATTTACATCAGCCCTCAGGTAGAAGTCTGGCTGGGATATAAACCGGAGGCATGGACGACGCACCCGGATTTTTGGAAAAGGGTAATTCATCCGGATGATTACGCGGCCTGGCAAACGGAAAGCATCCGTGCCAATAAAACCGGTGAACCGTTTAGGATGGAATATCGCCTGGTGGCACGCGACGGTCACATCGTTTGGATCAAAGACGAAGCCGTGTTGATCAGGGATGACGCCGGGCAACCTTTATATTGGCAGGGTGTCCACATTGATATCACCAACCACAAACGGAGCGAAGAGGCGCTGACCGCATCCGAAGCAGAACTCAGCGCCATTTTCGCATCCATGCCGGACGTTGTGCTGGTGCTCGATAGAGATGGCCGCTATCTCAAAATAGCTCCTACCAATCCCGATCTACTGCATCAACCGGCTGAAATGCTATTGGGCACATGCATGCACGAGGTCTACTCGCGGCAAAAGGCCGATGAGCTTGTGGGGCACATCCGCGAGGCGCTGGACAAAAAACAGACCATTCGATTTGAATATGCTCTTTTGATTGGCGACCACATCACCTGGTTTTCCGGTACGACTTCCCCGCTGACAGCAGACACGGTCGTTTGGGTTGGACGGGATATTACCGAACGCAAACTGGCCGAAGACGCCCTGCAACAGCGCCTGACGGAACTCTCGGTCATTTATGATGCCTCCCAGCGCCTCCAGCGGATCCTGACACCGGAGACTCTGGCGGATGAATTGATCCGCCTGCTCAAGAAAATACTGGATTACGACCATGGGGCCGTCCTTCTGGTGGATGAACCGTCCGGAAATTTGGTTCCTTTCGCGGTCAGCGATCAAGGGCGGTGGTTTACATCCATTCAGGAATATAAGGAATATGTCATTTTACATGAACTTCGTTTGGGAAACGGCATTACCGGTTGGGTTGCGCAACACGGACAAAGCATTTGCCTGGGCGATGTTCGCACTGACGCGCGTTACGTCTCGACCTCGGAAGATGCCCGATCGGAGTTGGTAGGAGCTATTTTGAGATAGCGGCCATCTCTATCGAGCACCAGCACAACGTCCGGCATGGATGCGAAAATGCGCCGGCATGAACGCCTACACCGAAGCGGACCAACGCCTGTTGGAAACGCTCGCGGCGCAGATCGCGATTGCCATACAGAATGCGCGTCTGTTTGAAGCCGAACGTCTACGCCGCCAGGAGGCCGAAACGCTGCGTCAGGCGGCCAACACGCTGGCTTCCAGCCTTGATCTGGAAAATGTGTTGAACAGTTTGTTGAATGGGCTGGCCCTGGTTCTTTCTTTCGATAGTGCAGTGGTTTTTCTAAATGAGAATGAAAATTATCGCGCCATCGCGACGCGCGGTTTTGATCCGCCGGAATTGGTAAAGGGACAAGTCCTATCCGGCTCGAACACTTTGGCGAAGGACATTCTGGAAACCCGCCGCCCGATCATTTTGCCGGACGTCAAAGCGGACGACCGTTTCGAAAACTGGGGACCTACCGATCCGATCCGCGGCTGGATGGGTGTGCCGTTGATCGTGCGCGATCAGGCCATCGGTTTTTTAACGATCGACAGCCATCACCCGAATGCCTTTACAGATGCCAATGCCGAAATGGCTTTGGCCTTTGCCAATCATGCCGCGGCTGCCATCCAGAACGCGACCCTTTATGAAGATGCCGTCCGCCGAATGGCTGAGTTGGAAGCGTTATATGAAAGCGGACTGGCCTTGAGCAAGTCTCTTGACCCAAGAGAGATTAGCGAAAGAGTGGTCAGCGTGCTTGCGAACCGCTTGAATTGGCATCATGCCGCGCTACGCGTGCGACGCGGCGACAGCGATGAAGTGGAGTTATTGGCTTTCAGTCAGACGGACAGCCAGGGCCGCAAGGAAAGGATCGATACGGGTACATTGATGCCCGGCAAAGCCATCTCAAAAGTAGGCCAGGGCATGGCGGGTTGGGTCATCAAACATGGGCGGATGATTAACAACGGCGACCAGCAGGCGGATCCGCGTTATGACGCAACATTTCCCAATATGAATTCGGGCTTATATGTGCCAATCCAGGCGGGCGGGCAGACGTTGGGTTGTATCAGTGTGGAAAGCGGACAGCCTGCGGCATTCAGCGAGGCCGATGAACGTTTGTTGACCACGCTGGCTTCACAGGCCGCCTCGGCTTTGGAGAATGCGCGGCTGTATCAAGAGGCCCTGCTGGCCGCTGAACGGCGTTCCGTGCTGCATCAGGTCAGCCAGGAAGTTGCGCGTATCAGCCAGGACTCCGAGCAATTGTATGGCGCGATTTATCAAGCCGCGGCCCGCTTGATGCCAACCGATATGTTTACCATTGCCCTGGTGAACGAGGCGGAAAATCAAATAGATGGCGCTTATGCGATTGACCGTGGAAAACGCGGGCCGTTCATCAGTTTCCAGCTTAATGCGGGGATCGCGGGACGTGTGATCGAGACGAATAAGACGCTGCTCATAGAAGATTACGATGATCCGAGTGTAACAATCGAACGCGTCCAGTTTGCAGATAATCCGCCGACCCGCTCGATCCTGGCTGTTCCGTTGCGGTCGGGCGAAAAGGCGATCGGTTCGATGTCAGTTCAAAGTTATCAACCAGGCAAATATACTGAAGAGGATGGCGTCCTTCTTGAAATGCTGGGGGCGCAAGCCGCGGCGGCGATTGAAAACACGCGCCTGTTCGAGCAGGTGCGCCGCCGCATAAAAGAACAGGAAGCCCTGAACCGTGCCAGCCAGGCATTGACTGGTTCTCTCGATCTGGAACCGCTGCTTGAGAGCATCCTTTCTTCGGCCAAGGATGCGATTGCAGGCGCGGAAAAGGGCACGATCCTGTTATGGGATAAGGATAGTAATAATTTACGAGTGCATACTCAAATTGGATATACGGATACGCGGATTTTGGAATTGCCTTTCCGCTCTGAAAAAGGCTATTCGGGAAGGGCATTCCGGGAAAAGCGGCCCATCTTAATTGAGAATGCCATTGCTGAATATGAGCCCCCGTTTGATGAAAGTATCGAGGAAGTTAATACCGTGCAAAGTGGGATCGTTGTGCCCTTGTTCGTGAAGGATACGGCAATTGGCGTGATCGCTCTTGATAATGCAACTAAAGAAGGAGCCTTTACAGAAGAGGATCTTAATTTGTTGATGATCTTTGCATCATCCGCTGCCGGCGTGATCGAGAACGCCCGCCTGTTCGAAGAGACCCGCCGCCGGGCCGAGGAATTTTCCAGCCTTTATGAAACAGCTCGCGATATTTCCAACAAGCAGGATCTACATCTTATACTTCAAACGCTTGTAGAACGCTCGGCTGAAATGCTCAACGCGCCGGATGGAGGCTTATACCTCTACGACGCGGAACAAAATGATCTGGTACTGGCTGTTGAGTTGAAGTCCGAGGCCTCCGCCGGAGTTCGCCTGCGGTTGGGCGAAGGTGCGGCTGGTTTAGCCGCGTCGACCCGCGAACCTGTCATCATAGACGATTATCGGACATGGGAAGGGCGTTCTCCTTTATACAAGGAAATACCCTTCCGGGCAGTGCTCGAGGTGCCCATGTTGTACAGCGGGGAATTAATTGGCATTTTGGTCGTTGACGAACTTGGCGAATCCGAACGCAAATTCACCGAAGCGGATGTTCGCCTGCTGTCGCTCTTCGCATCACATGCTGCCAGTGCAGTACATAACGCTCGCCTGCTGGCAGAGACCCGCCGCCGGGTCGGTGAGTTCGAAGCGCTGTATCAAACGGCAGCGGAGGTTTCGTCAGAGACCGACCTGAAAGTTTTGTTGAATACCATCATCAGACGCGCCCAAACATTATCAAGCGCGTCAGGTTCAGGTCTTTATCTGTTTGACTCGGAACGCAGCGAACTCGAACTGGTGGCGATCAACGATCCTGATATCCGCATTGGGACCCGCCTTGCTCTTGGGGAGGGTCTTGCTGGACGCGTAGCACAGAACAAACAGCCGCTTATTGTTAATAATTACCAAAGCTGGGATAATAGTTCTTCTCATTACAAGGGCCTCCCCATCACTTCCGTTCTTGGAATCCCCATGCTTTACAGCGGCGAATTAATTGGGGTATTGAATGTACATAATCGCGCAGACCCCAATCAGACCGAGCCTGCGCATATTTTTACCGAACAGGATATCAATCTATTGTCTCTGTTCGCCAACACCGCGGCCGGTGCAGTGTACAGCGCGCGCCTGCTCGACAAGACCCTCCATCGCCTGGATGAACTGGCTGCGCTGGCACAGGTCTCTTCGGCATTGCGTACCGCTTCGACGCGCGCTGAAATGATGGCTGTGCTTCTGGATCAGGTGATGGATGTTCTCCACGCGGATGGGGGGAATGTGGTTTCAAGCATCATTGGGCATGACGATCTCCTGGTCGAGGCGGCGCACGGAGTGGATGCGCGTTACGCTGGAATGTGGATTCCGCCCGGCGAGGGCCTGTCGAGGCGCGTGCTCGACAGCGGCGAACCTTATATCCTCGCAGATGCCCGAATCGATCCGTCCTTCTTTAATCCGGACAGGGATGGCAAAGCTTACGCTATCGCTCTTGTACCGCTGAAATATCAAGATAAAACCATCGGCGTGATCTCAATGGGACGAACAGAGAAGGACGGTATTATGCCGGCTCCTTTCTCGGACGATGATGTTCGCCTATTAAACGCCATTGCCGATATGGCCGCCAATGCATTCCAGCGCGCCAGCCTGCACGAGGAAACCACTCGCTATGCGGAACGACTGGTGATCATCAACGATCTCGGACATACCCTTTCGGAGACACTGGACCTGCCGCACATTTACGAGAATTTGTCCCGCGCCGCTCTGGACCTGCTGCCGGATAGCGCGACGATATTTGTTTCACTCTTTGACTCGAGCGAGCGATCCATCAAGGCGGCGTATGGTGTACACGCTGGAACAGTCCTCGACGCGGCAAATCTTCCGACCAAGCCGTTTGACGAATCGGGTAATGAGAATCAGAATCAGGTCATTCTTAGCGGTGAGCCGCTTATTGTCCCGGATTTAAGCGTATCCCTCAAAGATAAAACGACCGTCCGTATTAAGTCAGAAAGCGAAGAGCAGGTGACACAATCTGCCCTGTATGTCCCCATGAAGGCAGAGGGCCGTGTCATTGGCGTATTGCATGTGCAAAGCTACACCTTGAATCGTTACACATCCGCTGACGCAGAATTGTTGGAACTGATCGCCAACACTGCCGCAGTTGCCATCCAGAATGCGCGCCTGTTTACTCAGCTGCAGCGCCGCGTGGATCAACTCTCGGCGCTGCATTCGGTGGATACCGCCATTGGTTCCACTACCGACCTGCGCGTCAGCCTGCAATCCGTGCTTGAGAATATTACCCGTCAGTTAAAAGTTGATGCGGCGGATGTGTAACGATTCAAGGTGTAGACGCTGGTGCTGGAGTATGCAGCCGGGCTTGGTTTTTTCACTGCGGAGGTCATGCACACCTCCCTGCCTTTGGGAAAAAGCCAGGCGGGCAAGTCTGCCCTGGAGCGGCGAATTGTCCGCATCCCTGATCTGACCGATCAGAGCCTCGAGTTTTCCCACAACAGCCTGGTCACAGATGAAAGGTTTGCCGCGTATGTGGCGGTTCCGCTGATGGCAAAGGGCGAGGTCAAAGGCGTTTTGGAAATCTTCCAACGCGCTTCCTTGGAATTGGATGATGACTGGATGTCTTTCCTCGAGATGCTGGCCAGCCAGGCCGCTTTGGCAATTGATAACGCCCTGTTATTCGAAGGATTGGAAAAAGTCAATATCGAATTGACTCTGGCCTACGACGCTACGATTGAAGGCTGGTCTCAGGCTTTGGAATTGCGTGACCAGGAGACACAGGGACATTCCGTGCGCGTGCTTGATCTCACCTTACGCCTGGCAGCCGAGATGGGCATTTCCAGCAAGGATTTGCAGGATATTCACCGAGGCGTTCTGTTACATGACATTGGCAAAATGGGCATTCCCGATTCGATCCTGCACAAACCCGGCAAGCTGACGGATGAGGAATGGGAGATCATGCATGAGCATCCCAAGTATGCTTATGACATGCTCGCGCCGATTGCCTATCTTCGCAATTCGCTCGATATACCTTATTGTCATCACGAAAAATGGGATGGCAGCGGATATCCACGCGGCCTGAGCGGCGAGACGATTCCTCTCCCGGCCCGCATCTTCGCCATCGTGGACGTTTTCGACGCGCTGACATCCGACAGGCCATACCGTGACGCCTGGTCAAAAGAAGAGACCCTGGATTACATCCGGGAACAATCCGGCACTCATTTCGATCCGCGCCTGGTTGAGATCTTCTTGAAATTTATCGAGAAATAAGTTTAACCAGTTCAAAGGTCTGCATGGGATTCTCCCGACGGTGGACGATGGACGCCAGACCGTAGAACATTGTCCCTGGTCTACCGTCCACGGTCTATTGCCTACTTCTCTGCCTTTACAGGATTCTTCAACACACCCAACCCTTCGG
>JAMDBC010000207.1 GCA_023484185.1 Chloroflexota bacterium
ATAATGCAATGCGTTTAAAGATTGGCTGAGACACGCTTAAGTTGCAGATAAGAGTTCTTGCAGGGAAATTGGCCCTTCACGCAAGATGATTGGACGCGCGCCTGTACAATCTACCAGCGTGGATGGGACTCCGCCGGGTGTGCGGTCTCCGTCAATGATCAGCGCGATGCGCCCGCCGAGCTGCGCAAAGACTTCGTCTGCCGTGATCGGGTTGGATTGGCCTGAGATGTTGGCGGATGTAACTGCCATCGGTCCGGCGGCTCGTAAGAGCGCGCGCGCTATTTGATGATCGGGCACGCGCACGGCAACTGCATCGGTGGCTGAAACGGCATCGGGGAGAGTCGCCAGTTTGGGAATAACAAGAGTTAGAGGTCCGGGCCAGAAGCGGCTGGCGAATTTTTTCGCCATATCCGGCACGCTCGAAGCGACTTTCGTTAAATCATCCATGTCAGCAATTAAGATGGGAATAGCTTTTTCAACGGGACGATCTTTTGCGGCATAAATCGATTCAACTGCCTTGCCATTGAATGCCAATACTCCAACGCCATAGACTGTGTCGGTGGGGAAGGCGACCAGTCCACCTGCCTGTAAAATATTCAATGCCAGTTGGATTGTTTCAAGTGAATCAGCGGGAAGAATTTTTGTGATCATTCTCGTCATATATTTGATAGTTGGATTTCGAGCAATCGGTCTCTTCTAGTCAAATCCTGACGCAAGTGAATCTCGGCCTCTGAAAACGAATCGCAGGCCAGCGAAAGAGCTGGCGCTCCAAGCGTGGATTCGATCTCAAGCAGCATCAGCCCACCGGGAGCAAGCCATTTTGGAGCAAGCGCCAACAATCGTCGAATAAGATCGAGGCCGTCGGCGCCGCCATCGAGAGCGAGAGTTGGTTCGCGTCCATAAACAATCAGACTGTGTAATATCTTGGTGGGAATGTAAGGCAGGTTGGCGCAGATCAGGTCGAAGGATGAAGATCGGAGATCGTTGGACGATGGCAGTAAATCGCACTCGGCAAATTCAATTTGATGTTCAACGTGAAATTTGCGTGCGTTGCGATGAGCAACTGCGAGGGCTTTTGATGAAATATCTGTTGCCACGACTTGCAATTCAGGAACGTGGACGGCGAGCGAGACGGCGATACAACCCGAACCTGTTCCAATGTCTGCAACCGATTGCGCTTCTGGAGTGGATTGCAGCCACGCGAGCGCGCGTTCGACCAGCAGTTCGGTCTCAGGGCGCGGGATCAGTACATCCGGCGTGACATCAAAATCCAGGCCGAAGAATTCCCAGCGGCCGATAATGTAGGGAAGCGGTTCACCCGCTTCTAGGTGAGAGACAGCTTGTTGAACGGAGCCCAGTTGAGCGGCGGTGAGAGGCGCTTCGGGATGAGCCAATATCCATGTGCGTGGTTTGTCCAGCGCATGAGCAAGGATGAGTTGCGCATCCAGTTCAGGCCAGTCGCTTTTGATTCGGGCGACCGTGTTTTGCAAAACGTCGCCAAGTCTCATCAAATTTATTCGTCGTCTTCTGCGCCAGTGGCGGAGAGACGATCTGCTTCGTCGCGCGTGGAGAGTTCATCGATGAACTGCTCGATCGCGCCGTCCATCACCGCGGGCAGATTGTAGTTAGAAACGCCGATGCGGTGATCAGTGACACGGTTCTGTGGATAGTTATAAGTGCGAATTTTTTCAGAGCGTTCACCGCTTCCGACTTGTGAGCGCCGGTCGGCTTCGAGTTCGGCGCGGCGTCTCTGTTCTTCGATTTCATACAAGCGGGCGCGCAGGATGCTCAACGCGCGTAATTTGTTTTGCAACTGCGAGCGTTCATCCTGACAGGTGACGATCATGCCGGTCGGCTTGTGATATAAGCGCACGGCCGTTGAGTTCTTTTGCACGTTCTGTCCGCCTGCGCCAGACGAGCGATAGACTTCGATCTCGATATCCGAGTCCGGGATCTCGATGTCAACATCATCCACTTCGGCCAATACGACCACGGTGGCGGTGGATGTGTGGATGCGTCCCTGCGCTTCGGTGGCCGGCACGCGCTGCACACGATGCACGCCCGATTCGTATTTCAACTTTGAATATGCGCCTTTGCCTTTGATCTCGAAAATAACTTCCTTGTATCCGCCGATGCCAATGGCGTTTTCGGACATGATCTCGGCCTTCCAGCGTTTTTCTTCGGCGTAGCGTGAATACATGCGGAACAAGTCTGCGGCGAACAAGGCGGCCTCATCACCACCGGTACCGGCGCGGACTTCAACGATGACGTTTTTGTCATCGCGCGGATCCTTTGGGACCAGCAAGCCCTTGATCTCTTTTTCGAGAACTTCGATCTTGGGGGTCAGGTCCACGATTTCGGCTTCGGCCATTGACTTTAATTCCGCGTCGTTCTCAACTTCGAGAATGGCCCTGGCTTCCTCCAGGCGTTTCATGGCCTGACGATATTCGCGTGCCTTGCTGACGATCGGCTCAAGATCCACGCGTTCTTTATTGATCTCCGCCGCGCGTTGATAGTTCGAGCCGACCTCGAGAAATTCATTTCCGAGATCTTCATAATGTTGTTCTATTCCAGCCAGTTTGTCTAACATGAAGAAACCTTTTCACCAAAAACCCCCATTTCGGGGGTCACATTTTGCATTCGATTATTTTGCGAGCCAGATTATACCAGAGCGATTTACTTATTCGCTTACGCGCCGCCG
>JAMDBC010000015.1:0-6737 GCA_023484185.1 Chloroflexota bacterium
CAAAGACTTCGGAAAAGACTGGGATGAGATGTACCCGTTGGAAGGCTTCTATCAGGATATGCACCTCAACCTCTTCCCGAAGAAGATCGTCCACGCCGAGAACCTGGCGGGCGATATTGCCACCGCCAAAAGCGGCCGCTATTACATCGGTTGCTACCTGCAAAAAGCCCTGGAAGCGGAATCCATGTGGGGCCGCTTCGTGGCTTTCAAGGAAGGCAGTTGAAAGGATGTCGTAGCAGCGACTTTCAGTAAATCACAGTTTTAATTTCAAAAAACTCTTACAGCCCGTCATTGCGAGCGTTTGTTGCGAAGCAATCCCGTGTTTCGAGGAGATTGCTTCGACGGAAGAACGCCGTTTCGCAATGACGGTCGAATCTGTGATTTACCGACTTCAGTCGCTATTTACCAAACGACTGAAGTCGTTACCACGAAAGTACGACTATGATCCTTGTCACGGGTGCGGCTGGTAAAACCGGCCGGGCAATCATTCAGGCGCTCGCAAAAAGCGGAGAAACTGTCCGGGCATTGGTTCACCGGCATGATCAAGTTTCCTCGATAAATGCGCTTGGCATTGATGACGTGTTGGTTGGTGATTTGCTTGACCAATCCGTCATGGAGCAGACAGTTCAAGGGATTCGGGCAATTTATCATATTGCTCCCAATGTCAGCCCCGATGAGGTGACCATTGGAAAGACTATCATAGCCGCTGCCCAATCTGCGGACGTTGAACGCTTCGTCTTTCATTCGGTTTTGCATCCGCAGATCGAGGCTATGCCGCATCACTGGCAGAAAATGCGCGTCGAGGAAATACTTTTTGAATCAGGTTTGCCCTTTGCCATCCTGCAGCCGACAGCCTACATGCAGAATGTCCTGACTTCCTGGGATTCGATCACCAGGAACGGCATATATCCGGTGCCATACTCGCCAGAGACTTGTTTGAGTTTGGTTGACCTGAATGATGTCGCTCAAGCGGCCGCAATCGTTCTCACGGAACCTGGTCACATTGGCGCGACCATCGAGCTGGTTGGCACGCAGGCGATGTCTCAGCTGGAAATCGCCCAAACGTTGGCCGACCAACTTGAACGTCCGGTGGAGGCGGAGGTGGTATCGCTCGAGGCGTGGGAGCGAGTCGCCAGGGTGTCCGGCTTGGGCGACTATCAAGTATTGACCTTGATGAAAATGTTCTGTTATTATGAACGATATGGGTTTACGGGCAACTCAAATGCTTTGAGTTGTCTGCTCAGACGGCAACCTACATCCTTTGCAGAGTTTGTCAAAAGAATTAAAAGCGAGCGAGAAAATGATCTCAGAATTGGATAATTATTTGAATCGGCTCGACGACCTGCACAATCAGATTTCCGGCCTGATTGCTGAATTGCCATCGGAGGCCCTGAATTGGCGGCCCATCGAGGGAAAAGACGATCATGCCACCAATTCCCTGGCTGTTTTGGTTGCCCATCTTGCAGGCGCGGAACATTTCTGGATTGCTGAGGTGATTGACGGTCGCCCCGAGACGCGTGACCGGGATGCTGAATTTGTTACCGTCGCGGCTTCCGCGACGGAAATTATCCGACTACTTGAGAAGACAGCGGGGGAAACAAGGGAAGTGTTCTCCACCTTGAACGAATCTGATTTGAATGGCACCCGCCAGACGAAAGGCCGCGTCGTTCCGGTGCGTTGGTGTATTTTACACGTGATTGATCATACGTCGCTTCATTTGGGGCACATGCAGATCACATACCAATTATGGGCAGGAGGCAAGAGTGTCCCATCGCCTCTATGGTTTGACCGCTTACCCAAAAATCAATAGACATAATGTAAAATGCGCCGTGTAATTGACCAAACAACCTGACGAAATCGGATATTTTTTTCATCACCAATTATTTAGGAGTTGAAATTCCATGAAGCCAGCGCCATTCGAATATTATGCGCCCACAACTGTAGATGAAGCCTTATCTTATCTGACTAAACATGGCTATGATGCCAAAGTTTTAGCCGGTGGGCAAAGCTTAATTCCCATGATGAATTTCCGCTTGGTTCAGCCCTCCGTCCTGATTGATTTGAACAACATTCCCGAACTTTCCTACATTCATCCCGATGAGAATGGAGGTTTGCGTTTGGGGGCCATGACTCGCCATCATCATGTGGAGATTGATCCCCTGGTTGCGGAACGGGCTCCTCTGCTTCACGAAACCATGCCCAAGATTGCCTATTCTCAAGTCCGCAGCCGCGGGACCTTTGGCGGCAGTGTCTCTCACGCAGATCCATCGGCTGAACTCGTATCTTTGAGCGTAGCTTTAAACGGACGTTTCCGTTTACGCAAACAAAACGGTGAACGGTGGGTTCCGGCAAATGAATTTTTTACCGGACTATTTACGACGGTCCTGGAACCTGACGAATTATTGGTAGAGGTTGCGCTGCCTTCCATGCCGGTACAATCTGGATGGTCATTGATGGAAGTTGCGCGTCGGCCTCATGATTTTGCCCTGGTCGGCGTAGCGGCAGTGGTTTCTTTGGATAAGAATAATCTATGCCAGCAGGCTCAGATGGTATTTTTGAGTGCCGGTGATGTCCCAATGGTTGCTCATAAAGCAGTTGAATTACTCAAGGGACAAGCATTTACATCGGAAGCCATTATTGCATCTGCTGATGTTGCCGCTTCTGAAGATATTGATCCGGGCAGCGACATTCACGCCACGGCGGAATTCCGCCGCCATCTGGCAAATGTTCTAGCAAGGCGTGCGCTTGAACAGGCTTTCAAACGCGCCGCGGATAATAAATAAGGTGACAACAATGGAGACAACCATGCAAAACTTATTCGATCTCGCTATAACCGTCAACGGTACCCACTATGAACATGCTCTTGAGCCGCGTACCCTGCTCAGCGACTTCCTGCGTCACTATCTTAGCTTGACCGGCACACATGTTGGTTGCGAGCATGGCGTTTGCGGAGCCTGTACGGTTTTATTGGATGAGGAACCAGTTCGCTCATGTCTGATGTTTGCTGTTCAGGCGCATGGACATGAAGTCACTACAATCGAAGGATTGGGGACGATTGATAACCTGAGTCCGATTCAAGAAGCCTTCCAGGAGGCTCATGGTTTGCAATGCGGATTCTGTACACCGGGTATCTTGACCACGGTCAAATCATTCCTGGAGCAGAATCCTGATCCAAGCGAAGATGAAATCCGTGAAGCGATTTCAGGAAATCTCTGCCGTTGTACGGGTTACCAACACATCGTTGACGCCGTCAAATTGGCCTCTGAAAAGATGAGGGTGTGAACGAGTTGAGAGAAGAACGTCCCGAAGGTTGAATGGAGAGACTTTGGTTGTTTATTAAACCTTCGGGACGGTTGTTTCAAATATCTTATCCATTATCGTGTTGATGACACAGGAGTAGAACTGTGACCAAAAAGTTCATTGGAAAACGCATTGTACGAAACGAAGATCCACAACTACTGACTGGGCAAGCTCTATTTGTGGATGATGTTAAAATCCCCGGTATGCTCCACGCGGCTTTTCTGCGCAGTGATTACGCCCATGCCCGTTTGCTGAGCATTGATGTATCCAAGGCTCGCCAACGACCGGGAGTAGTGGCCATCTTCACCGCGGAAGACATGGGCAATGACTGGCAGCCGGGTCCTCCTTTGGTTTCTCCTCCCCCAACTGCAAAAGATGTTATTTTCCATTCGCGCCGACAAGTTCCCCTCGTCAAAGACAAAGTTCGACATGCAGGCGAAGCGATTGCAGTGGTCGTCGCGGAGAGCCGCTACATCGCCGAGGATGCGATCGAAGATATTTTGGTTGAACTCGAACCATTGGAGGCCGTGGTTGATTTGGAAAAAGGTCTGGAGGCGGGCAGTCCCTTGGTGCACGATGATTTGGAATCGAATCTAGCCGCTCACCTTTTTCAAAAAAAGGGTGACTATGAAACAGCCAGGGATAAGGCTGATCTGGTTATCAAGAGAAGAATAGTCCTTGACCGCGGCGCGGCTTCAGCAATGGAAAATCGCGGCATTGTTGCCAACTGGGATGCAAAGAGTCAGCATCTAACAATATGGGATACAACCCAGGCCCCAATTCCGATTCGCAATGGGACCGCGGCCAGATTGGGACTATCAGAACATCAGGTGAGAGTGATCGCTCCCTTCATCGGCGGCGGATTTGGCCCCAAAATGATGATGTTCTACGCCGAAGAGTTGGTGATCCCCTGGGCATCGAAGAAACTGAGTCGCCCAATCAAGTGGATTGAAGATCGGCGGGAAAATTTTTATGCCACCACGCAGGAACGCGGACAAATTCACGATGTCGAAATAGCCCTGAGCGAGGATGGGCACATCTTGGGCTTGAAGGATGTATTCCTGCATGATACCGGCGCTTATGATCCTTATGGCTTGACCATCCCTCTCAATACCCAGTGTCACGCGATGGGTGGGTACGATGTAAAAAACTTCGCAACGGAAGTTAGCGTGGTTTTCACAAATAAAACTCTCGTCACTCCTGTTCGCGGAGCCGGGCGGCCTCAAGGCATCTTCATCATAGAACGTCTTTTGGACATCGCTTCCAAAAAGTTGGGAATTGATCGAGTGGAAATCCGCAAGCGTAATCTTATTCCTCCGGATGCTTTTCCTTATGAGCATAAGATTATTGATCAAGCCTTTGCGCCCCTTATCCTGGACAGCGGCAATTACTGGCCTGTAATGGAGAAGGCGCTTGAAATGATCGGCTATGACAAGTTTGTTGAAGAAGAACAGCCTCGGCTTCGCAAAGAAGGGAAATATGTGGGTATTGGCATCGCTCCCTTTATCGAGTCGACAGGCGTGGGTCCCTATGAAGGCGCGCGCGTGACGGTCGAAGCCAGCGGCAAGATTAGCGTGGCAACTGGCATTGGCACCCAGGGACAGGGTCACTTTACCTCCTTTGCCCAAATTGTTGCTGAACAAGTGGGAGTGGATGTGGAAGATGTGCGTATTGTGACAGGCGATACCACTGAATTTCACTGGGGAACCGGCACGTTTGCCAGCCGCGGGGCAGTGGTCGCAGGCAATGCCATCCACGCGGCTTCATCCATTGTGCGTAAAAAGATTTTGGAATTAGCCAGCAAGGTTTTGGAAACGCCCGTGGATGAATTGGAACTTGAAGACGGCTTGGCGCGAGTGGCTGATATTCCCAATAAATCCATCAGTCTGGGTGAACTGGCTGTGCTGGCAAACCCATTGCGAGGAGCGGTCCAACCGGGCACGGAACCCGGCTTGGAGGCCACCGCATACTTCGGTCCAAATTATGGCGCCACGGCCTTTGGAACCCATGCCATGATCCTTGAGGTTGATCCTGAAACGATGATGATAAAGATCAAGCGCTATGTCACGGTTGAAGACTGCGGTACGGTTCTCAATCCACTGATTTTGGAGGGCCAGATTCATGGAGGAGTCTCCATGGGAATCGGCAATGCCTATTATGAAAAACTTCACTTCGATGAGAATGGACAACTGCTCAACGCATCATTTGCGGATTACTTGATCCCCTCGGCAACTGAGATGCCGCGGATTGAAGTTGGTCATATTGAAACGCGTTCATCCTTGAATGAATTGGGCACCAAAGGGGTGGGCGAAGCCGGAACGATCCCAGTGCCAGCCCTTTTTGCCCAAGCCATTGAAAATGCGTTGTATAATCAGAAACTTGAAATCCTTGAAATGCCTCTTAGCCCCAACCGTTTATTTGAATTGCTAAATGAGGAAAAGTCACAATGAAAATCGAAGGTGAATACACCTTTGACGGTCCGCGAGAAGATGTCTGGAAACTGGTGCGAGACCCCGAAGTGCTGGCCACTTGTCTGCCAGGTACTCAAAGTTTGCACTTGGTACGCGAAAACGAGTACGAAGGAGAGGTAAATGTCCACATTGGACCGATTGCCGGGGTCTTCTCTGGACAGCTCGTCAAACTGTGGCTATTAATACCTGAAAGTTGCACTCTCACTGGGGAGGGGAAGGGAAAGCCTGGTTTTGTGAACGGAACTGGGAATGTTCGACTGCTTGATCAGGGTGATAACAAAACCCTGATGACATATGCAGGCGAGGTGCAAATTGGCGGCCGATTGGCAAGTGTCGGCCAACGCATGATTGATACTGTGAGTAAAAGCATGATCCGCCAGGGGCTGAGCACGCTCAATGATGCAATAAAGGCGCGTGTGGCAGCAAGAGCGGATGCCAAGGAAGTCGAGTACACCCCGCCTTCAGAGACTGAGTTCGCGGCAGCTGTTGCCAAAGACATGGCTGGTGGGTTGCTTTCATCGAAGCGCTTCTGGTGGCTTGCCCTGGCTGTGATTACAGTAATCCTGGTGGTCGTTTGGCTTAATGTTAGATAAAGTGACTTTGGCTTTCCCAATTGCACTACATTAGAGAAAATGAAGGTTAGGAGATAGATTTCCGGGCATTTTCAGGAAACAATTAATAGCCACAGTTTGACGAGCTATTTGCAATAATGTACAATCAAGCCTACTTTAGGATGGGGAAATCTTAACGAGTCTTATGGGTAGATTCTGGCAGTGGATTCTTTTATGCGCGTGAGAGGCTCATAAAAACAATTTTGCGAAAGGAGAATGCCCTTAAGAAAAATCAATCACCACAATCATACATAAATTTGCCCAGTTTTTTGTCGATTCTTGTATATTTCCAAAGGAGAAAGCAATGAAGCACAAGAAGTTCTACATGTTACTGGCTTTGCTTTTAGTGGCTAGC
>JAMDBC010000015.1:6747-14395 GCA_023484185.1 Chloroflexota bacterium
AGTGGCCGGCATGACGTTGGCATCCTGCGCGCCCGCAACAACGCCTGCGGTTGTACAGCCAACGGCTGCAGCAGCACAGCCAACGACTGCTGCAGCACAACCGACAACTGCAGCAGCACAGCCAACAGCTGCGGCAACCCCGGTTGTTTTTGCGATTGAACACTTCGGTGTGATTGCAGGATCAACCTGGGGCGGAGCCCAGGATCGCGCAATGAAACGGATCGAAGCGAAATATCCAAACGTCAAATACATCTACAGGGAGAACGTAGCGCCCGATCAATCAGATCCCTTCGCTGAAGATATGATCGCAAATGAGAAGGCAAACATCGTCATTGGCAGTGCGGAGTTCATGGGGTTGCCATTGAAGGATATTGCCGGTAAATATCCGGACGTTTATTTTGGAACCGTGGTTGCCAGCGATCTAACCACGATGCCGAATTTCATTCGGTTCTTCCCCCGGCAAGACCAGGCGTTGTACCTGGAAGGGCTCGTCGCCGGGGCTTTGACCAAAACGAACGTGATCGGGATCGTGTCCGCATATCCGAATATTCAGGTGTTTCATCGTCAGGCCGGTTTCGTCCTGGGTGTGCAGGATGCGGGCAAACTACTTAATAAAGATATCAAGGTGTACACCAAGTACGTCGGAAGCTGGTATTCTCCCCCAGATGAAAAATCCATTGCAGAGACCCTGGTGGATACGTACCACGCCGATGTTCTGACCGTACAAACCGACTCGAGCGCCGCCGTGGACGTTGCCAAAGCAAAGGGCGCTACGTTCTCCCTGTTTGGTTTATTGGGAAGGATATGGACATTGTAGGAGAACTCCAATGGGGCGACACGAAGACCGTAGCCGTCTCGTTCGACACCCGCTGGGAAGTCATCTTCGAAAAGATAATCCAGGAATATATGGCTGGAAATAAGACTCCTACTCTGGTCTACTACCCGGGTATGGAAACTACCATGACCCTGGCTGACGGCACAGTTGAACCGACGGTTGACCTAATGAACGACGGCAAGGTCGGCCTTGATGCTATCAGCCCGACTGCTCTCCCATCAATTCCCCAGTCGGTCCTTGATCTTATCAAGCAGAGAAGAGATCAGATGATGGCTGGTACTTGGGATCCGTTCACAGATCACGCATTTGTGAGCGCTGGAACAGGTCTGGAATTGACGACACCCACTCAAATCGCTGTTCCAGCGGCGGGCACGGAGGTCAAGGCAGCAGGTGTAGTTCCAACTACTGAGTTCCTGCTTACCCAGTTCAACTTCGACCTGCAGGGCACGACCGTATTGAAATAATATGGCCTGTATCCATCGCGTGAATGTAAGGTAGTTACCAAATGAGGCTCTCGCCCACGAGGACAATACCTCACAGGCGAGAGTCTCATCCCTGACAATAAAACAACGCATTGCTGACTACATTGGAATGACAGGTTTTCCCCCATCAGCAATCTAATAAGAACTGAGATTATCTGACTTTCTTCCACCAGATTTTAGGCAAACATCATTTTTCCGGCGGAGTCAATTTATGACAGATCAGGTAGAAAAACAGGCTCATCCTTTGTCCATGAAGGATGCAAAACGCGGTGATATGGTTTTGCAGGTGAGGGGGATCACGAAGAGATTCCCTGGGGTCGTAGCAAATGACCGTATTGATTTCGATATAAAGGCGGGTGAGATTCACGCTATCCTGGGCGAGAACGGTGCCGGGAAAACCACACTCATGAAGATCCTGTTCGGGCTGATCCAACCCGATGAAGGCGAGATTTACATTCATGGTGAGAAGGTCAACTTCAGATCACCATTGGATGCCATTCATCTTGGTATTGGGATGGTTCATCAAAACCGAAAACTGATTCCCGCTCACTCGGTGATCGAAAATATCATCCTCGGGCACCCAAGCGCGGGAAGGATTATGAACCTGAAGAAGACCGGGGAAGAGATCACCGATCTGTGCGCCGAATACGGCTTCAAGATTGATCTCAAGGCGAAGATCTGGCAGCTCTCGGAAGGGGAAAAACAGGTTGTGGAGATCCTGAAGGCCCTCTATCGAGGCGCCAAAATCCTCATCCTGGACGAGCCGACTTCCGCGCTGGCGCCTCCTGAGATTGAGAAACTCCTGGCGTCTATCAAAATCATGACCGGGAGCGATCTCGCCTTGGTTCCGTTCATCACACATAAACTTCCCATCGTGTTAACAGTTAGCAACCGGGTGACGGTTCTTAGGCATGGGAAAGTTACAGCTCGCTTGGAGACAACCAATGCAACGGAGAATAGCTTAGCGAAGGAGATGGTGGGGCGAGAAGTCATTTTCAGGCTGGAGCGGGTAGAAGTGGAAATGGGGAAGCCAATTCTCCAGGTCGAAGGCCTTTCCGCGCTTGATGACAAGGGGCTGCTGGCTTTGAACGGTATTTCCTTTTCTGTGCACGAAGGCGAGATCTTCGGAATTGCTGGAGTGTCCGGGAATGGACAGCAGGTTTTAGCTGAGGTCCTTGCCGGACTTAGAAACGCGGTGGAAGCAAAGGTGTCTTTAGATGGCATCGATATTTCGCACTCCTCCAGCTTGCAAAGATGGCTGAAGGGCATTGGATACATCCCCGCGGAACGCGTTGATGTGGGTTCGATCGGCGATTATTCCCTCGTGGAGAATGTCCTAATGAATTATTACTTTGATGACGAATTCGCCAGGTGGGGAATTCTGGATTCCAAGAGAATACGGAAACTCACCGAAGGAATGATATCCGAGTACGACATAGCGGCTCCGGGCCCAGACACAACTGCAAAAAGCCTGTCCGGCGGAAATCTCCAGAAACTCATCTTGGCACGCGTGCTTTCACGCAAACCGCGACTCATAATCGCCAATTTGCCCACCCAGGGGCTTGATGTAGGGGCAACGGAGTTTGTCCAAAACAAGCTGTTGGAGGCGAAGAAAGAACGAGCTGGCATTCTTCTTATCTCCGAAGACCTTGACGAGGTTCTTTCGTTGAGTGATCGGGTGGCACCAATATACGAAGGTAAGTTCATGGGCGTCATCCCTGCCAAGCAAGCCAAGAGAGAGGACATCGGAGCCATGATGGCCGGTTTGAAACAGAAGGTGGCTGAGGCATGAAATTTGGCAACTATCAACTGAAACTGGAAAAAAAACTGAAGGTAACCGGATGGGAGGCGGCGGCGATCTCGATCCTGGCAATACTAATCGCTTTGGTATTGGTCAGTCTAATTTTTCTCCAAGCCAAGGTCAATCCGCTGACCGGCTATACAAAAATCTTTTCCTACGCCTTTGTAAACAAGTTTGGCCTGCCATTGACAGTCAACAGGTCAATTTTTATTTTGCTATGTACCTGCGCATTTATCGTTCCAATGAGAGCTGGACTCTGGAACATTGGCATGGCAGGGCAGTTATATGCCGGGGCGCTGGGCGCTTTTGGGGTCGCGTATGCCTTCGGTGCAACACCGGGATCTCAAAATTTGAGTCTTTCGCCGGGAATTATCATCATACTAATGATGGTAGGGGCGGCATTGGGTGGCGCCTTGGTGGGAGCCATTCCGGGATTTTTGAAAGGCAGGTTCAATACCAATGAGATCGTTGTGACCATGATGCTGAACTCGATAGCATTCTGGTTGGTGGCTTTTATGATCAAAGATGGAGGTCTCTTCATGGGCGCGGGTGGGGAGGGGGAGGGTTTCAAGCTTCCCCCATCTCTTTATGCACCACAGATCCTGGGGGGCCCCTTCACGATCTTGCTCGCCCTTGGATTGGCAGGGTTTCTGTACTTTATGTTTGCCAGGACTAAAACGGGTTATCAAATCAAGGCTTACGGTCTCAGCCCATCCGCGGCCAGATATGCCGGGATAAGTCCATATAATATACCCCTCTTGGTATTCGTCATTGGGGGACTCCTAGCTGGCTTAGCCGGATATCATTTATTCGCTGCGAACCCCGGCGTCTATAAAATTACCCAGAATTATGGAGATTTCGGCGATCTGTCTTTCTATGGGATCATCTGTGGGCTCATTTCTTTGGAAAACCCCTTAGCTGCGATTCCAATCGCGCTGCTCTTTGGTGGCTTAACGAGCGGCGCCAGATATGTCCAGGGCGAACTGCGAATGGGCTTTGGCGTCGATTATGCCATGCTTGGAGTTCTCATGATTACCCTGGTCGCCTTTCAATTCTTCTATCGTAATAAGATCATATGGAAGAAATCAGAAAAGGAGAAATAGAATGCTAGACTTCTTTGCCAGAAGCCTCAACGCCTCGACGATTTTTACGATTGCCGCTTTGGGTGAACTGATCGGACAGCGCTCTGGAATCTTAAACGTTGGTATTGAAGGTGTGATGCTTTTCGGCGCCACCCTCGGTTTCATCGTTGCCAAAACCACCGGGAGTTATTTGCTCGGTTTCCTGGCGGCAATTGCTATTGGAGGTCTGATTGCACTGCTGCATGGATTCTTTTCCATAACGCTGGGAGGGGATCAGGTCGTGAATGGAATGGGTATTTGGATCCTGGGATTCGGTCTCACCGCATATATCGGTTACCCATACACGGAGCCCCTGGGCATGGACAGGATTCCTGAGATCGGGGGGCTTTCTCCATTCTTTTATTTGGGAATTTTGTTGGTCATCATTACATGGTGGGTGTTTTCGAGGACGACTTTGGGCCTCAAGATCAGGTCGGTCGGGGAGAATCCGTCGGTCGCGGAAGTCTCAGGGATAAACGTCACCAGAACGCGCTATCTCAGCGTCGTAACCAGCGGTATGCTCATGGGACTCGCAGGGGCGATCTACTCTTTGGATTACAATCCAGTCTGGAGCATTAACTTCCTATTGGGCTGGGGTTTTATCGCGCTTGCCCTCGTCTTTTTCTCCATGTGGAATCCCTTTATTCTGCTGAGCGGTTCCGTACTTTTTGGAACCCTTTGGCAACTCTCGCTTAACCCGCAGTTGGTGCTCCCCGATATTTTGTCAAGGTATATCTGGAGGACTGTTCCCTTTGCCATAACTATTGGGGTTTTGGTGCTCATGTCAACGAAGTGGTTTAGTTCCAGATGGGGTGCAGCCAAGCCTGAAGCACTCGGCCAGCCTTACGAAAAAGAATGAAGGATAAGGAAACTGCCATGACCATAAACTCACATCCGGCGCTTCCTGAATTTGAATATATTCAACCGGCAACCTTGGCCGAAGCTAGTGAATTCTTGGCAAGCCACTCTGTTGAGGCGCGTCCGTTTCTGGGAGGGACGGATGTTTTTGTCCGTATGCGAGATGGGTCCTTAACACCCAAATTCCTGGTTGATGTGAAAAACCTGAATGGCATGAACGATCTGCGCTTTGACCCACAGGCTGGTCTGACCATCGGTGCCGCAGTCAATATGAATCGGGTGATCGCCTCCTCTGAAGTGCGGGCGCATTATCCATTGTTGGCAGAGGCTTGCCGCTCAGTTGCCAGCTACCAATTGCGTACCCGCGCTACTGTTGTCGGCAACATTTGTAACGCCTCGCCCGCCGGGGACACCATTGGAACATGCCTGGCGCTGGATGGAACACTCCACATCCATGGGATCAATGGCCCGCGTCAGGAATCGCTGGGAACATTTTTCCTCGGCCCTGGTAAAACCACACTGAAACCCGGCGACGTCGTGACGGCGATCCACTTTCCTGTTTCACCAAAGGGATGTGTGGGAATGTATATCAAACTGGGTCGAAATCAATTAAGCGATTTATCCATTGTCGGTGTGACAGCGCTCGGTTACCCGGACGCCAATCTCCCATCGGGCTATCGCTTCCGGCTTGCTCTTGCATCGGTTGCGCCTGTGCCCTTCGTACCAACACAGGCCGAAATATATCTGGCAAACCAACCCATCACGCCCGAATCCATCCGCGAATCTGCCCACCTGGCTGCCGAAGCCTGCACGCCGATTGACGATGTACGCGGCACCGCCAGATATCGCAAACGGATGGTAAGGAATTTGTCTGCAAAAGCGTTGGCCGAAGTATGGAAAAATTTGAATTGACAGACCGCGTCGATATGTCACTGCGAGGAACGAAGCAGTCTCCCATTGCAAGGCGGGGATTGCTTCGGGAAGAATACCCTTGCAATGACATTGATTAAACAATTATTATTCGGAGGACTTATGGCGTTCCACAAGATAAACGTCACCATCAATGGAGAACTTGAACAGGTTGTTGTCCCATCCAGCATGACGCTCATGCGTATGTTGCGTGAAAGCTTGGCATTAACCGGCACAAAAAATGGTTGCTCTGCCGGTGAATGCGGCGCCTGCACAGTATTACTGAATGGGGAACCGGTCAATAGTTGTATGGTGTTGGCTGTCGAATGTGATGGAGCCAAAATTGTCACAGTGGAGGGTCTGGCAGGCGAAAAACAGCTTGCCCCAATTCAGGAAGCCATCATTCATGCGGGAGGAGTGCAGTGTGGTTTTTGTACGCCCGGAATACTACTCTCCTCTCACGCGCTTCTTAAGCGTAACTCGAATCCAAGCGAGGACGAGATACGCGAGGCATTGGTCGGAAATTTGTGCCGTTGCACTGGCTATGTGCGGATTATCGAGAGTGTGAAGGAAGCCGCCAGAAGGAGATGATGTATGCTAAAGACCGACACCCAAACTATCCCAAGTCCCATCGGCGAGAGTAAACCCCGCCTGGATGCGCGCGAAAAAGTGACCGGCGCGGCTATTTACGCAGATGACATTCAATTTGGGAATTCGCTCCTTCATGCGCGGATTAAACGCAGCCCTCATCCGCACGCGCTCATCAAAAAGATTGACACTGCCAAAGCGAGCGCCCTGCCCGGCGTCAAGGCTGTTGTCACCGGCGAGGATTTTCCCGGTTACATTGGCTTGTACCTGAAAGACCGGCACATCTTCTGCCGCGGGCGCGTTCGATATGTAGGAGATCCCGTTGTTGGAGTGGCAGCTATCAGCGAGGAGATTGCCGAAAAAGCCCTCGACTTGATCGAAGTCGAATATGAGGTTTTGGAACCGGTCCTCGATCCTGAATTTGGGGCGAGTCCAAAAGCGCCGCTTCTTCATCCCGACCTCGAGCAGTATACGGTTGCCAATTTCATTTTCCCGCAGCCGGGAACGAACATCTCCAATCATTTCAAAATCCGTAAAGGCGATGTGGATGGTACCTGGGGCAAGTGCGCGGCAATCGTCGAGCGCAAGTATTGGATCCCCCATATTCAACACGTGCCGATTGAACCTCATGTCGCGATTGCAAGGGTGGACGAGACGGGAGAGATCACACTTTGGGATAGTTCGCAGTCTCCGTTTGCGCAGCGCAACCTCATCGCCCAGGCGCTGGGAATATCCCAGAACAAAATGAGAGTCATCGCACCTTTTGTCGGCGGCGGCTTTGGAAGCAAAGCTGGCGTGTGCATGGAATCGCTGGCAGTTGCAATTGCTACAAAAGTAAAGGGACGTCCTGTAAAACTTCTCCTGACTCGTGAAGAGGAATTCTTCACAGCCTTTGTCCGCCAGGGACTGGCAGCCTATATCAAAATGGGTTGTGACGCAAAAGGCCAGCTTCTCGCGATGGAGAATAAATTTTATTGGGACGGCGGGGCTTACACAGAATACGGTGTTAATATCACACGCGCCGCCGGTTATAGCAGCAGCGATTCCATGCACA
>JAMDBC010000208.1 GCA_023484185.1 Chloroflexota bacterium
GGAACGCCCGCACCAGGCCTTGCAGTACCAGACGCCTGCACAGATCTATGGCGTCTGCCAGCCCATCGTGTTACACTCAACCTTGCAACTCCATCGAATGATGACAGTTGCAGCCAATATCATCGTCCGTGAACTTGGATCATTGCCAAAACCCACGCAAAAAGAAGCGGAAGGAAAATTGAAATTGCTGTTTGGCATCAAATAATCCACTCGCAGGAGAATGCACATGGGGCGCATCGAAAAGTATAGTGGATAACGATTTTTAGATTAGAAAACAGGCTACTTTAAGGTGTGATGATTTGTTAAGGTTGAGTGTAACACGATGGGCTGGCAGACGCCATAGATCTGTGCAGGCGTCTGGTACTGCAAGGCCTGGTGCGGGCGTTCCAAGTTGTAGAAGTGGATGTAGTTTGCTAAATGGCGATAGGCCTCCTTTGGGCTGGCATAGTCGTGCAGGTACACTTCTTCATACTTGAGGGTGCGCCATAATCTTTCTGTGAAGATGTTGTCTTGGGCACGCCCGCGTCCATCCATGCTGATCTGTACATTAACATTTTGCAGGCGTTCAATATATTTTGGGCTGGTAAAATGGCTGCCCTGGTCACTGTTCATGATTTCGGGTGTGGCTTGCAGGAGTGCGTTATCGACAGCGGTGAGCACGAAGTCCATTTCAAGCGTTTGGCTGAGCGCCCAGCTCAAGATATAGCGTGAGTACCAATCCAGAACGGCCGTCAGGTAGAGCCAACCATGCGCCAGGCGGATGTAGGTGATATCGATACCCCAGATGTGATTGGGATGTTTGGCAGTCTCCTTCCGCAGAAGATACGGAAAGACCTGATGTTCGGGAGCCGGTTGGCTGGTATGCGGACCTGGCAGAAGGCTGAAAATGCCCATTGCACGCATGTATTTTTGAACGGTCGGGCGCGCCACTAGCAAACCCGCTTGGCGGCGCAAGTCTACTCGGATGCGACGAGAGCCATAGTAGGGATGCGCAGTATAGATCTCATCGATCTTGTGCTTGATGACGATCTCACGCTCGGAAGGTGGCCCCTTCTGGTAGAACAGGCTGGAATAACTCAGCCCCAGCAGGTTTGCCTGGGTTTTCAGCGACAGCGTTGCCTGATCTCGTTCCAGCATGGCCAGGCGCTCAGCTCTAGTCATGCAAGCCAGATTTTTTTTTCAGCCAGGACAACTGGGCGCTTAAGCGTCCGATCTCGGCGTACAATTCGTCCAGTTGCTTTTCATGTTCGGCATCACGGGCTTTTTCACCCTGCCGATCACTCTCAAACAACTGCTGGAAGTTTTCCAGAGCTTGTTTCTTCCATTGATGGATTTGGTTCGGGTGCACGCTGTTCTCGGCTGCAATCTGGGCAATTGTCTTTTCTTCCTTAAGCGCTTCCAGCACGATAAGCGCTTTTTGACTGGCGGTGAAACGTCGTCTCTTGGGCATGGTGTCTCCAAAATCTACACCTTAATTATGCCCGTTTTCGTGTCTAAATTTCCTTATCCACTATAAAGACTATCCGTAGACTTTATCGAACACCGCAAAGTCGCCTGTAAACAGCAACAGGGTAGATGGTAAAATTGACTTGCCATGCTTACAAAAACAACAGTCGCTACAAAAAGAAAATACAATGTTTTGAATGTGAAATCCGCAAAGAAGGTAGCATCTTTTTGGCTGGAACGCGCAAAATTAGAAAATGCGATTGGATTTGGTTTACCAGAAGTAGACGACCGTTATCACATATGGCGCGTGCCTTTAGTGGGAAAAACATCGCACGAACGAGTTGGCGAAGTTGTGATTGACGCATATACATCCTTAATCGTAGAAGATAAATCTACAAATCCCGATGTACTTGAATCACGCTTGCTTGGACGAAACAGCCATAAAAAAACTGGGGTGAAGAAGCAAAATGGAACTTATGTTTTGTCATCTCTACGAAACACGATTGCACAAGGGGACAGCGAAGAGATTTTACAGGAACTTCCCGCGGGAAGTGTAAATCTAATCTTCACTTCGCCGCCTTATTACAACGCTCGTCCCGAATATACAGATTACGTTACCTACGAAGAATACTTGCTCAAAATACGAAAAATTATTCAAAATGCGCATCGGGTATTAGCAGAGGGTTGTTTCTTTGTCATGAACGTCTCGCCTGTGCTTGTGCGTCGCGCCAGTCGCAGCGAAGCCTCGCGCCGAATTGCCGTGCCTTTCGATATGCATAAACTGTTCATTGAAGAAGGTTACGACTTTATTGATGACATTATTTGGGAAAAACCTGAGGGCGCAGGTTGGGCAACGGGTCGCGGTAGAAGATTTGCCGCCGACAGAAATCCATTGCAATACAAGCCCGTTCCCGTCACAGAATATATTCTGGTATATCGAAAGCACACTGATAAATTGATTGATTGGAATATTCGCGCTCATCCCAATAAAGAAATTGTAAAAGCATCAAGAGTCGCGGATGATTATGACCGAACGAATATCTGGAAAATTACACCATCCCATGACCAGAGACATCCTGCTATTTTCCCTGTCGAATTGGCAGAAAAGGTAATTAAGTATTATTCTTTCAAAGGCGATGTAGTGCTTGATCCTTTTGCTGGAATTGGCACAGTCGGAAAAGCGGCTGTAAAACTCAACAGACGCTTTGTATTGCTTGAGCAGAATCCAA
>JAMDBC010000098.1 GCA_023484185.1 Chloroflexota bacterium
TGCGGCTTCGCGGAACGGACCATAAAATGACGAAGCATATTTCACAGCATACGACAAAATGGGCAGATGTTCAAATCCTGAAATATCCAACCCTTCACGAATCGCCGCCACCATCCCATCCATCATGCCGCTCGGCGCGACAATGTCCGCGCCACATTCGGCGTGCGAAATCGCAACCTTCGCCAGCACATCCAGCGTCGGGTCGTTCAGCACGTAACCTTCAGGCAAGTGCGCGTGAGGACGGGTTGCCAACCCGTCGCCACTTACATTCAAAATCCCACAATGCCCGTGGTCGGTGTACTCACACAAACACACATCCGTCACCACAACCATCTCAGGGATTTCTTTTTTGATGGCGCGAATTGCCTGCTGGACAATTCCATCTTCCGCGAAATTTTCCAGCCCAATCGGATCCTTCTCCGCGGGGATTCCAAACAGGATGACAGCGTTCACGCCCGACCTCGCGGCAGCTTCCGCTTCACGAACACTTTCTTCGACTGACAGTTGATACACGCCCGGCATCGAGAGGATCTCGCTTCGACCCTCGCTACGCTCGCCATGCCGCACGAACAGCGGATAGATAAAGTCGCGCGCGTTGAGTTCGGTTTCGCGCACCATGGCACGGATGGCAGGTGTAGCGCGCAAACGTCTTGGACGATGAACGATTTCCGATTTCCGATTAACAATTAACGATTGACGATTTTCAAGTTCAAGCAGAGTCATAATACCTCCAAGTTGCTTATGATTTGGATCAGTCCTTCAGTTGTATATTCTTTCGCGACCACAAGATTGGATAATCCTTCGTCCCGCGCGGCTTTCTCGGTGATTGGACCAATGCAGGCAAACCGCGGATTGTTTGGCAGGTTCAATGGGTCGAGTTTATTTTGGCGCATAATAGCAATAAAGTTTTCAACCGTTGACGCGCTGGTGAAGGTGATGACATCCACACCCAATTTCAGCGCGGTGAGACCATCGGCGTCAGGTTGCGTGGGTAAAGTTTTGTAAACGGAAATTTCATGTGCCGTACCACCCGCTTCGACAATCGCCGCGGGCAAATCTTTGCGCGCGATCTCCGCGCGTGGGAGCAAGACCCATTTATTTTTCAAATCACCCAGCCCAGGCAAAATGGCTTCGGCTACATATTCTTGGGGAATGAAGTCAGGCTCGATATTATGTTTGCGTAACGCCTCGGCGGTTTTGGGGCCGATGGCGGCGATACGAGATAGGGGCGACCCGTCATGATCGTCAAACGCTCTGGCTGAACCAGGAAGGGTCGCCCCTACTACAGGTAATCGTTCAAATATCACATTCACCGCGTTGACCGACGTAAACACAACCCAATCGTATTTTGCAAAAATTTTCATCGCGTTATCGAGTTCAGCATTATTTTCCATTGGACGTATTTCGATTACAGGAAAATAAATTGGCTCAAAGCCAGCCATTTTCAAGGCTTCACCAAAAGATTCGGATTGCGCGCGGGGACGGGTTATCAGGACTTTCATAGTAATCAGTTGTCAGTGAACAGTGATCAGTTTCAAAATTTCGCTCGCACCTTGTTGAATGGCTTTTTGCGCGAGTTCATTTCCAAGTTGGAGCGCGTCTGCGCCTTGACCAGTGACTTTGATAATTTTCTTTCCATCTTCCGAAATTACCAATCCCATCAAACTGATCACTGATGGCTGATCACTGATTACTGCATAAGCCGCGACAGGCACAGAACATCCGCCGCCGAGTCCGCTTAGGAAGGCGCGTTCGGCAGTAACTGCCTTCCGGGTAGAGTCGTTTTCCAGTGCGGCGAGCAGGCTAAGGGTAGTCTGATCGTCGGCACGACATTGTATAGCCAGCGCACCTTGTCCGGGCGCAGGCAACACGACATCCAATGGAATCCATTCTGTTACATGTTGATCCAACCCCAAACGAGTCAATCCCGCGCCAGCAAGAACGATCGCGTCATATTGACCATCCAAGGCTTTGCGGACGCGCGTGTCCACGTTGCCACGCAGGGATTGAACGCGAAGGTCGGAGCGTAGGGAAAGGATTTGGGACGCGCGGCGCAGGCTCGAGGTCCCGATTGAAGCGTTTGTAGGTAACGTCGAAAGTGTGTAACCGCGCGCGGAAATCAAAGCGTCGCGCACTTCGGCGCGCGTTGGAATACCTCCAACGGTTAATCCTGTCGGATTTTCAACGGGCAGGTCTTTGAGCGAATGTACGGCGCAATGTACTGTGCCGGAAAGCAATTCGCTTTCGAGTTCCTGCGTGAAGAGTCCCTTGCCGCCGATTTCCGGCAAAGGCTTATCGAGAATTTTGTCGCCTTGCGTGGTAATAAATTTTTCTTCACAAACAAGATCAGGATGAGCCGTTTGTAATGCGGCGATAACCCATTGGGTTTGCCAGCGAGCCAGGGCAGAGGGACGAGTTGCAAAAATTAGTTTCATGTTCAATCAGCCGCCTGGGAGGTAACGGGGGATGTATCCGAATAATGATTGGAAGTCTGGTTTTCCAGACCGAAGAGGGAACGCGCCAGAGCGGCATATTCGGCTGCGTTGGGCAAGGTCGCTTCAGCGCGCAAACGGTTCGTGGGATGATCGAGCATCTTTTTCACCAAGGCTTGAGTCAATGCTTCAATGCGTGTACGCTGTTCGTCCGTTAGATCTGGCAGGCGCCGTAATGTTTTTTGAAGTTCAGTCTGGCGAATCATCTCTGCCTGCTGGTGCATATCCGTGATCAGAGGCAGCATATCCAGCGACTGCAGGAAGTTCATAAATTTGGCTTCCTCTTCAGCAAGGATCGTTTCAACATGCGGTATCTCCGCAGTTCGTTCTGCCAGCGATTGTTCAAGATGTGCGTTTAGATTGTCAATGTCATACAGGTGAACATTTGGAATATTTCCCACTTCAGGATCTATATCGCGAGGAACAGCAATATCGATCAATATCAGCGGACGATTTGGGCGCTGTTGCATTGCTGTTGCGACCATATTTGGATGAACGATCATGTGCGGCGCGCCAGTGGATGTAATCAGAATATCAGTGCGAGCAAGGACTCGTTCCAGATTTTCAAATGTATCCACTTTTGCATTCCAGCGATCGGCAAGGTCATGCGCGCGTTGCAGGGTGCGATTAATGACGGTCAATCCATTGACATCGCGTTTTCGCAATGCCTCAACGGCTAGTTCTGCCATCTCACCGGCGCCAAGAATTGTTACTTGGGCGTTTTGCAGGTCACTTACGGAATATTCACACACCCCGGCGGCCAGCGAAGAAACCGAAGTGGGGTTGCGGCTGATGGCTGTTTCTGTGCGCGCACGCTTCCCTGCGCGGATCGCAGATTGAAAAAGACGCGATAACAACGGACCTGATGCGCCAACGCCACGCGCTAATTCCAAGGCGTGAACAACCTGCCCCAAAATTTGAGGTTCGCCGATGACGAGCGAATCCAATCCGGCGGCGACGTCGAATAAATGATGAACGGTCTCCGCGTTGGTATAGCGATATAAATGTGAATCCAGCTTGTTGATTGGTGTGCCGTGAGTATCAGATATGAGATTTTCCAGCCCGGCAAACGACTTGCTGCTTGACACGGCGTAAATTTCGATCCGGTTACAAGTGGAGATGATGATAATCTCTGCAATAGTATCTGCAACTCCTCCGCAGCCAAAGCGGGCAAGAGATGCGCGCACCTGGTCATCGCTAAACGCAAGCTGCTCACGTAGATGAATGGGCGTAGTGTTATGGTTTAGACCGATGCAGTGAATATACATGATTACAACCCAACGATATTGTTTGCAGTACTATAGCAACTAATACGGCCAGGTGATACTGAGGTTTGAATAGATTCACTTTAGCGTTATGTTAATTTGACTAAGTGTTCATTAAGGAATGACAATGTTACTCAAAGAATAAGATTATTCCATGTAATATGTCAATGCCATTTAAGAAGAAAATCACATGGCATTACTGTCTCCATGCCGCGCACAATAAGCGATCGAATTCATTCCACTAAACATTTGCGAATGCCGCTCCTGTGCCTGCCGCCGATATTCAGCCGCGCTCCATCCCATTACGAAAGATCATCATTTTTGAGCCTCCGTGGACATGGTAAACTCAAAGAAAGGAAGCGGCATGTCCATAGTCACCGTCCAGCCCGCACCAAATGCAGCCCTGGCGTTACCACTCAGCTCTTGCGAGCGTTTGTGATGTAACTGCACACCTGGCAGATGACCTGCGAGGTTTCATATTGCGCGGGCAAATGGAGCTCATTCATGATCTCAATCATGGCCGGCCTTTTTATGACCCATACTGATCTTTCGTTAAAATCCACCAAAGAGCTGAGGAGTAACCTTAAAGGTTTGAAATAGATGCTAAAGCCGATCCATGCGAAGATCACCCGCCGTGCAGTGGGTGAGTTGTTCAGCCCGCGCGCGCTCGAGATAATTGTTGCGTCAAATCTAAAGCAGGATGTTTTGAGCGGACAACTCGGACACGATGAATATCATTTCGATAACAATGCTTTCGATAAATCCAAAGCTTATATCGAAGAACAGCGCACATTGATCTCGTCTGCGTTGGAACGCGCTGAAGTAAAGCCTGCATGGCAGGCCTTTGGCCGCCTCACGCACACCGCCCAGGATTTTTACGCTCACACCAATTACATTGACCTTTGGCTTGCGTGCCAGGAATCTGGAATGATGCCTGCACCGGCCGAACTCGATCCGCTCGACGTGGATCTGATCGACAGCCCGGCGCTGCGCTCCGGCAAATTGTATTATCCGTTTGAGACGTTGAGTTTTATTCCCACGCTCAGGAAATTTGTCATGCCGTTTCTGCCGCGTGATTCTCACGCATGGATGAATCTTGATTCTGAGGAGCGCGGTCCGCTATTTGAGTATGCTTTTCAGGCGGCGGTCAAGCGTACACGTTATGAGTTCGACCTTGTCAGGCGCGGATTTTCACCGAATGGTCTGGCATTGTTTCAGGATTCTTTGGCAAGCCATGCCCGGGATATATGACAGGTTCAACAAGATGAAAAGGATCACTTCGTTCGGATCGGCCGGCGCGCTGGACATGACGCCTCGGCTGTCTACTCAACGCGTCCGGGCGTTCGCGCACTGATCGGACATCCCGCGCCGTTTCCGCTTGAGCTGCCGTACGGCCTGATTTAGTTGTATACTTTTGAGGCGATATCGTACTTGATCCGTTCATGGCGAGCGGACAAACCGCCCTAGCGGCGTTGAAGGCGGGTAGACGTTATGCGGGAGATGAAGTCACCCATAGTATCTGACCTGGCGGAAAAGCGTATTGGCGAGAATCGTAAAGTGAAAGGGTATAATTCTGACCATGAACATTAAAATTCAACTCACCGAGTCAATGAAAGATGCGATGAAGTCCGGAGATGCGGTGCGCCTGCGGACTGTCCGCATGGTGAATGCCGCCATCAAGCAGATCGAAGTGGATAAGCGCACGGTCATGGACGACGCGGCGGTCATGTCACTATTGCAAAAGGAAATCAAAAATCGCCGTGAGGCGCTTGAAGAAGCAAAGATGGCCAATCGCGCCGACCTTGTGGCAGATAACGAAGCCGAGATCAAAGTGCTGGAAGTCTTCCTGCCCAAAGCCATGCCCGCCGAGGAACTGCGCGCACTTGCCCAAGCCGCCATCGTCGAGACCGGCGCGGCCGCGCCGGCCGATATGGGCAAAGTGATGAAAGCGCTGATGCCCAAAGTGGCTGGACGCGCTGCAAACGATCAGATCAGCGCGGTGGTTAAGGAACTTCTTGTGAAGTAAAACTTTAAGCGCGAAGTCAGTCGGGGGTGCAAAGTTTTTTTCATTGCGTCCTGTGCGATCTTCGCGGTTAACTTTTCAATATGGCCGTTCGTCTGCCTGCCCCTGCGCGTACGCGCGCCCTCCAAATTTTTTCATTCTGATTTGTGTCAGTCTGGTTACTTATGCCGCGCTGGCTCTGCCGTTGAGTCTGCGTCCGGCTGCACTGCCGCTTCAAGCGGGGGATGTCGCGCCGCGCACCTTGCAGGCTCCGTATGACCATGAATATGTCAGCCAGGTGCGGACGGATCAAGCGCGTCAAGCCGCGCAAAAAGCGGTCCAGCCTGTTTATACTTCTCCTGATCCGGCTATTGCCAGACAGCAAATTGATCGGCTTACTTCCACGCTTCAGTTCATCAGCCTGGTTCGGTCTGACGCAACCACACTATTGGAACAAAAACGCACCGAACTCGCTTCGCTCAGTGACGTCAGCCTGAAGTCTGACAGCATCCAACAGATTTTGTCTGTGTCGGACGGACAGTGGAGTCTGCTGCAGCAGGAGTCCCTGCGTGTGCTGGAGCAGGTAATGCGGACATCCATCCGCCCGGATACGTTGGATGATGTCAAAGGCGGCATACCCTCACGCGTCAGCTTGACTCTGAGTGAGCAGGACGCCGCGTTGGTGACGGAGATGGTCAGCGCCTTCGTGATCGCCAACAGCCAATACAGCGCCGATCTAACGGCGGCGGCTCAAAAGTCCGCGCGTGATGCGGTAAAGCCAGTCGTGCAGGCTTATAAGGCGGGCGAGACCATCGTGGCGGGCGGTGATGTTGTCACTATTACTGAGATGGAAGCTTTGCAGGAGTTTGGCCTGATCCGACCCAGCCCACCGCTTGAAACCTATCTCGGATTGGCGCGTTGACGCTTTTATCGATCACCTTTACGGGCTTGTATTTTTTTCGCCGTCAAAGCATTCCGTTTTTATATGAAATACGCAGCCTGCTGGTATTATCTTTTGTCTTCATCGTCTTTTTGCTCGGCGCGCGGCTGACCATTCCCGACCGCACGATTATTCCGTATCTCTATCCGTTACCGGCTGTTGGACTTTTGCTAACGACGCTCTTCGGTATGGAGACGGGTATCATCATCTCACTTGTCATTTGTGTGTTGGCTCCTTATGGACTGCCGAATACTCTTGACCTGATGCCATATTATTTACTGGCCTCGCTGTGTGGTGTGCTGACACTTGGGCAGGCCAGCCGGTTCTGGGCCTTCTTCCGCGCCGGGCTGGCTATTGCTGGCGCAGGCATCGCCATGATCCTTGCCTACCGCCTGCCATCTGCTTCGCTGGATTGGATCGGCATTGCGACTCTGGTAGTTTCCTCCCTGTTCAATGGTCTTGCATCTGCGAGTCTGGCTCTTTTACTGCAATATCCTTTAGCCCAATTTTTGAGTCTGCCAACGCCGCTTCAATTGCTTGAAATTGCACGTCCCGATTTTCCGCTTTTGCAAATGTTTTTGCGTAGTGCGCCTGGCACGTATCAGCATAGTTTGCAGGTTGCCAACCTCGCAGAGCAGGCCGCTGAAAAAATTGGCGCAGAGCCGCTTGTGACGCGCGTCGGCGCGCTCTTTCATGATATTGGCAAATCCGTCGATGCTTCGTTCTTTATTGAAAATCAAGCGCCCGGCAACTTGAATACTCATACTGACATCACGCCCGAAGAGGCCGCATCTGCCATCATTCAACATGTATTGGATGGCGTGACGCTCGCACACAAGTATCGCCTGCCGCGCCGCATCGATGATTTTATTCTTGAACATCACGGCACAATGCTGACTCGTTATCAATACAATCAGGCGCTTGAAAAAGCGGGCGGCGACGCGCTCAAGGTGGACATTAATAAATTCCGTTACCCGGGCCCGCGCCCGCGTTCGCGTGAAACGGCCCTGCTTATGCTGGCTGATGCGTCCGAAGCGCGTACTCGCGCCGAAAGCCCCGAAAATGAGGATGGCGTGCGGGCCATCGTGCGCTCCGTAATCGATTGGTGTCAGAAGGAAGGCCAGCTGGATGACACGCAACTGACTTTGCGTGATCTCAACATCATCACTGAATCCTTTGTGACCACTTTGCGCGGCACGTACCATCCACGCATCCAATACCCCGCTGCCGAGCCGCCTACCGAGCCTAAAACAACACCCATCAAAGAGAAGAAATGATCAATATCGAATCATCCCTCGACCCATTGCCGGTCGCATCTGAATTGATCGAACGTGCAGCGAGTGCCGCGCTTGCTCACCAATCCGGCGACGGCGATATCACCATTGTTTTGACAGATGATGCACAATTGCGTCAACTGAACCGTGATTATTTGAGAATTGATGAGCCGACCGACGTGCTATCCTTCCCCGCATCAGAAATAGACCCGGAAACGGGTGTGCGTTATCTGGGCGATATCCTGCTCTCGCTCCCGCGCGCCGAGTCGCAGGCGCGCGCCGCGCACCATCCGCTTCAAGCGGAAGCCCAATTGCTGGTCGTGCATGGCGTCCTGCATTTGCTCGGACACGATCATGCGACCGCCGAAAAGAAATCCAGGATGTGGCAGGCGCAGGCGGAGATCCTGCAATCGCTTGGGCTTGGAGAAATCCAAATCCGTGAGGAGTAATAACGGATTACGTGATACGTAATCCGCAAATCAGAAAATAATGCTTGACTTCATTTCTTCACGCCTGCGCTCTTTTATCCACGCCTTTCATGGCTGGGCCTATGTCTTGCAAACCCAGCAGAACGCCTGGATCCACGCCGTTGTCGCGACCATCGTGTTCATCGTCGGCTTGTGGATTGGACTTCCGCCGCGCGATTGGGCTGTCATCATTCTTGCCATCACAATGGTCTTCGCGGCAGAGTTCATTAATACCGCCATCGAAGCGGTCGTAGACCTGGCCAGCCCAACGCATCATCCGCTTGCCAAAGTTGGCAAGGATGTCGGCGCGGCCGCGGTACTGGTCGCAGCAATGGCAGCAGTGTTGATCGGTTTGCTGGTCTTAGGCCCGCCATTGTGGGAAAAGTTAAGGATAATTTTTCACCACTAAGGCACTAAGTCCACGAAGATTCTCTTTGTGTTCACGAAGAAAGAAACTTTGCCTGCACTGAGCCGCAGGCACACGTGTGTGCCTTGTGTCTCTGTGGTGAGAAAAGGAGAAAATTATGACTTTATCGTTTCGCTTTGGCACGGTAGGTTCCCCGATAGGTACACCGAAGAAACCGGGCGGCTCGGTTGGTGCGATTGCATTTAGTAGATCCATCGGCCTGCAGGCCTTCGAGCTGGGTTGGGTGCAGTCGGTAAGAGTCTCCGAAGAGACTTGTGCGCTGATAAAATCCACCGCTGGTGGGCAGGATGTTTCGCTCAGCGTCCATGCGCCATACTTTATCAATTTGAATGCGACAGCTGAAGAGTGGCCCAAGTCGCGCAAGCGCTTGATGGACGCGGCGCACTATGGAAATCTGGCGGGGGCGACGGATGTTATTTTTCATCCCGGCTCGTACTTTGAGCGCCCACCCGAAGAAGTCTTGCAGGTCGCAATCCCGCGTTTGAAAGGTTGCGTCGACGAACTCCGCAAAGCAGGCAACCCCGTCACTATCCGCCCGGAGACGATGGGAAAGTCTGCCATGCTTGGATCGTTTGAAGACGCGCTCGAAATGTCGAAGCAGGTCGAAGGCATCCAACCCTGCCTTGACTTTGCCCACCTGCACGCGCGTCCCGGCGATGGGACGATGAATACTTACGATGAATGGAGTGTGCTGTTAACTGCTTATCAAAAAGCTCTTGGCAAACCTGCGCTCAAACATTTGCACATCCATCTTTCAGGAATCGAATATGGTCCGAAAGGCGAGAAGAATCATTTGAAGCTGGAAGACGCCGACCTGGATTTGAAGGCATTGTTCCACGCATTACACGATGCCGGTTGTGCCGGAAGGATTCTGTGCGAGAGTCCCATCATGGAAGAGGACGCGTTGAATATGAAGAAGGCCTGGATGAAGGTGAGCGGAGAGAAGGAATAAAAAGAGTGCGGCACGCTACGCAGTCCCCACCGCCTGTCCTTGGCGTTCTTCCAAGTGTCCACGCCTTGTTAGCCAGTGTTCTTTTCATCTTCATTCATCATGTTCAGAAATGATTCCACTGCCTTTGGGTCGAAGTGTATTCCAGAGAGTGATTTGATATGTTCGATCACTTTTTCCTTTGGCCAACCTTGACGATATGGGCGATCAGAGAGGAGGGCGTCCCATACATCTATTATCGCAAAGAGACGCGCTGCCAGTGGAATTTGCTCGCCTTTCAGCCCGCGTGGATAACCGCTTCCATCCCATTTTTCATGGTGACAGTATGGAATGTCCAGCGCGGGGCGTAAGTATGCAATCGGCGAGAGTAATTCAAAGGCAAAGGTGGGATGCTTACGCATGACAACCCATTCTTCGTCTGTCAGTTTATCTGGTTTGAGCAAAATGTTGTCAGGCACGCCCATCTTTCCAATATCATGCAAGAGCGCACCGCGCCGCACGTGTACCAACTCTTCTTCGGTAATTCCCGCCGCGCGTGCAAGTTTCAATGTCATTTCCGTAACGCGCTGTGTGTGACCTTCGGTTTCCTTGTCGCGCAAATCCAGCGCATGTGACCAGCCTTCAATAGTGGAATCATAAGCATTGAATAATTCTGTGTTGGAGTGTTGCAAATCGGTGAAGAGACTGGCGCTATCCACAGCAATCGCAGTTTGTCCAGCCAGAACTTCAAGAAAATCCAGCCAATCTTGATTGGGAATAAATGGTGTGCGATGAAAGACTTCCAGAACGCCCTTCACTTGACCTTTGGCAATAAGCGGCGCGCTAAAATAAGTGACAAATCCTTCATCAGCAATAAGCGGCGCACGGATAAATTCAGCAGTGTTCTCGAGTAAATTGGGAATGCTCACCGTTTTGCGTTCCAACGCGGCACGTCCGCCATGCCCCTCACCCAAACGCAGGCGCGAACGTTCAATCGCTTTATTACGAAAGCCAATTCCAGCGGCGAACTCTAAGATTTGAGTATGTGGATTAAAAAGCAAGACAGCAGCGGCATCCACATTTAATTCAGTCTTAGTTTGTTCAAGTACAACGTGCAAAGTCAGATTCAAGTCTAGACTGCCTGCGATGGCTTGGTCAATTTTTTGCAGTGCCTGAATGTTTTGCAGGCGGCGGATAGTTTCCAACTCCGCGCGCTTGCGCTCGGTGATGTCTTGCGTCGTGTTGAGTATGTATTTCTGATCGCCGATATTCAGAAAATCCACATTCACAGAAAAAATGCGCTCTTCATCCGATTTCGTGTGTAAAGTCAATTCCTGATTGCGCGCTGAACCGTGTTCTTTTAGCGCAGCGAGGATGCGTGCTCGACCCTCTTCATCTGGATTGATGCCCAGTTCTAGCGAGGTCCTGCCTATGACTTCCTGCTTGGTATATCCAAACGCTCTCTCAAATGCCTCATTGACATTTGTAATGACGCCATCGGGCAGTCTCGAAAGCGAAGCGGTAAAAGCAGACTTTTCGAAAAGGGTGAAAAACATCTGTTTGCTCTCCTGCAACGCGTTCTCCGCCTGTTTGCGTTCGGTAATGTCCCGCAGAATGACAGAAAAATAAGTCTGCACACTAGTGGATAGTTTCGCAATGCTCGCCTCGGCGGGAAATATCGTCCCATCCTTGCGCTGTCCGTATATTTCGCGTCGTTCTCCCATTTGCCGCGTGACCTCCAGTGCTGTTGCAAAACGGCGGACATGGGCGCGGTGGATTTCAGATAGTGTTGGTGGCAGAAGAACTTCGAGCGGTTGACCGATGACTTCGGATGCGTTGTACCCAAAGATTCGTTTTGCCCCCTGATTGAAGAGAATGATGTTTTGGTCTTTGTCTGTCGCGATGATAGCGTCATGGGAGATATTGAGAATGATTGAGAAAAGGGCTTCGTTCTCTTCCTTCGCTTTGGTGTGCAGTTGATTAGTATGCTTTGGCATAGTGACGTTTCCTCTCGGTTCCGCTTATCTACCACTGTTGGCTTTATACATACATAAGCGGGCTAACGAGCTTTTTTGGCTTATTTGACGGCGAAACGATCATGTTCGAATAAATAAATTATAGCACCCGTCAACTCTTATGCGGCTTGGACTCAACTTGAATCTGGATAGCCAAATATACCAAACACATCAGGCTAGGAATGTCCGAGCACCGGGTGCGGTTTGTAGGGTTCTTCGAGGCGCTTGATTTCCTCCTCGGTCAGTTTGATGTCGAGCGCGGCGATGGATTGATCGAGATGTTCCATTTTTGTGGAACCGACAATGGGGGCCGTGATGTGGGATTTGCTCAGCACCCACGTCAGAGCAATTTGAGAAGCGGTGATGCCGCGTGCCTTGGCAATTTCAGCGGCCCGTTCGGCGACGACAAAATCTTCTTCGCGGAAATAAAGCTGATCCGCAAACGGATCGGTCTGTGAACGGACAGTCTCGCCGCCGCCACCATGTTTGCGGTTGCCCGCGAAAAATCCGCGTGCCATCGGGCTCCACGGAATCAGCCCGATGTTTTGATCCACGCACAGCGGAATCATCTCGCGCTCTTCTTCGCGATAAACAAGGTTGTAGTGATCCTGCATCGAGACAAATTTAGTCCAGCCGTGCAATTCAGAGACGTGCAGTGCCTTCATGAATTGCCATGCAAACATGGATGATGCGCCAATATAACGTGCCTTGCCCGATTTGACCAGGTCGTGCAAAGCTTCCATGGTTTCTTCGATGCTTGTCGAATAATCCCAGCGATGGATCTGATACAAATCAACGTAATCCATCTTGAGGCGCTTCAACGATTTATCGATTGAGTCCATGATGTGCTTGCGCGAGAGTCCGCGATCGTTCGGATCGTCGCTCATTTGCTGGAAAACCTTTGTGGCGATGACGACATTTTCGCGTTTGACGCCAATTGTTTTTAGCGTATTACCAAGCACTTCTTCACTCGCGCCGAGCGAATATACGTCGGCAGTATCGAAAAAGTTAATGCCCGCATCCAGCGCGCGTTTGACGAATGGCCTGGCTTCTTCCTCTTCCAAAACCCATTCGCGCCATTTCTTTGAGCCATAACTCATCATGCCAAGGCACAAGCGTGAGACTTTTAAACCGGTTTTTCCAAGATTGATGTATTGCATTGTTTGCTCCTTTCGAAACTAAATCACCTTTAAATTTGTCTGACTTTATGCTTCCTTCGCCGTCCTCGGCGAAGAATTAGAGATCAACCATTCGTTTATATCTGTAATTTCGATGATCGGTTTTTTATCATAATCATAATACCCAGCGGTGGAATAAACATAATCTGCCCTATCTTCTACAAGCTTCCAATCTTTAGCGATCGGATTTTGGTGAATGTACTCCATTTTCTGCTGCAAAACATCCATCGAATAAATATTCTTTGCTTGGATATCCTGCCAGATGCTGTGTTCGTGTCTTTGGTCGCGTTTCTTCTGGCTAAATAAATCAAGTAATTCTTTCCGATTCTGCTCCCGTAATTTCTTCAAGATTTCATGTGCCGTAAAAGAACCAAACTGTTGAACGACTTCTCCAATCGTAATATCTTCAGGTTTTAGAATTACGTGAAGATGCGAAGGCATAATCACAAACGCGAACAATAAGATTCGTTTTTGCTGTTGCATCCACGCCAATGAATTTAATAGAGTGTTTGCATATTCGGATTCAACAAACAGACATTTCCAACCCACAACAGATGCAGTCATGAAATACAAATGAGAGGGGTCATGAACAGAAGAGAAGGTCATATGTTTATGAACGCCGCCGAGGACGGCGGCTAGAGCACAAGCTAGATTACCTTTAAATTGGCCAGACTTGCTGATAATCTTTTGATGCCAACCGACTCAAAAACAACATCCACAATCTCGTCGTCGTCTTGAATTCTGCTATCGAGCACGATGCCGTCACCCCACGAATTATGCTTGACGCGCGTCCCGGCGCGGAATTTACTTTCCATAACGGGAGCCGCTTGCGGGTTCCGGGAAGAGGCGGCCCATAATGATTCGGGCGCCCGGCCTCTCATCCCGCGCCCGGTGCGCGATTTGCCGACCAACAAGTCGGCGGGAATATCATCCAAAAACCTGGATGGAAAAGTTTCTTCGGAGAAGCCGCGTCCACCGCGTTGAACGGCGCGCACGAGATAAAGCCGGTCCTTGGCGCGCGTGATGCCGACGTAAAAAAGTCGGCGCTCTTCTTCCATGCCTTCGGGCTCATCGAACGAACGGCTGTGCGGAACGATGCCATCATCGAGGCCGACGAGGAAGACCGCGCCGAATTCGAGTCCTTTCGCGGCATGGAGAGTGAGAAGCGTGGGCGCGTTGATATTCTCTTTTAAAGTGTCCTGATCTGAAACGAGTGCGACGTTTTCAAG
>JAMDBC010000157.1 GCA_023484185.1 Chloroflexota bacterium
CCCAACCGCCGCTCGATTCTTTCCGCGCTGGCAGTTTCAGTGGGCATGGGCTTGCTTCTTTTAATGGCGGCCGTTATCGCCGGTGAAATGCGAGGCGCTCTTGAGAACACCATCAACATCGAGAGCGGACATTTGCAAATCCGCACCGTAAATTACGATGAAAATAAAGTCAGCTTGAAATGGGCCGACTTGATCGTAAACCCCGATCAGGTTGTTGCACAGGTCAGATCCATTTCGCAGGTGGCGGTTGCCACGCCGCGACTTTTTGCAAGCGGCATTGTAACGCTTGGCAATAATTCGCGCGGCGTGAAAGTCATCGGCATTGACCCGGCCTCTGCGGCCAACCGGCCGTTTCGTCAGGGGCTGTTGAGCGGAGAGTTTCTCACAGCCGACGATCGCAGCGGAATTTTGGTTGGCAAACCGCTGGCAGAGAAATTCAAACTCAATGTCGGAGATCCGGTTAGCCTCCTGGTCAACACATCTGATGGAAGCGTGGCCGAGCAGACCTTCACAGTGCGTGGTATTTACACAACCAACAACGCAGGCTATGATGAGATCACCGTTTTTATGCCTCTTGCCAAAGCGCAGACCATCACCAACACTACAAATCATGCCAGTACGATCTTTATCTTGTTACGGGACCGTGAGCAATCGAATGCGGTTGCCGACGCGTTGCAATCCTCAGGTTATCAAATTCTGACCTGGCAAAAAATGAATGATCTTATCGTGCAAATGGAACAGTTTGCTGGCGCTTACATGGTTGTTCTTTATCTGATCGTGTTGGGAATTACTGCGACTGTTGTCACCAATACGTTAGTGATGGCAGTTTTCGAACGCACGCGCGAGATCGGCATCCTTTCGGCTATTGGAATGAAAGGCGGCCGCATTATGGCGCAATTCCTGACTGAAGGATTTCTGATCGCGACCGGCGGCGTTATTGGCGGAATGATCTTTGGCGGACTGCTCGTTGCCTACTTCGCAAAATTCGGTTTTTACATTGGCAACTTTGGACTTACAGGCTATTTGCTTGGAGATACGATCTACGCCTATCTCACACCTCAGGATACGATCTCACTCACAATCGTAACCTACATCATCACACTGATCGCTTCGCTTTATCCCGCCGTGCTGGCCGCGCGGCTGGAACCCGTCGAAGCCTTGCACGGAATCGGAGACTAACATGGAAGTCACAAAAGTTGTCAACGCAACACGCACATTCAAGATCGGCGAGATCGAAACCAAGGCCCTGCGCGGCGTGGATTTGAGTATCACCAACGGTGAATTCACCGCACTGGTCGGACCTTCAGGCTCCGGCAAGACGACCCTCCTGCAATTGATCGGCCTGCTCGACCAGCCGACAACTGGAAACGTTTTCATCAATGGCAAAGATGCTACCCGCCTCAATCGGGACCAGCGGGCGGACCTGCGCAAAGGGACGATTGGATTCATCTTCCAGTTTTTCGCCCTCATCCCCACGCTGACGGCGTACGAGAACATCGAAATGCCGCTTTTGCTCAACGGCATGAAAGCCGCCGAGCGCAAAGCCCGCGTCAACGAAATGCTCGAAGCAGTCGGTCTAAGTGACCGCGCCCATCACCGCCCCGATCAACTCAGCGGCGGACAACAGCAACGCGTCGCTGTGGCGCGCGCGCTTTCCATCAAACCCAGCATGATCCTCGCTGATGAACCAACCGCCAACCTCGACACTGATAATGGCAAGCAGGTCATGGAGATCATGCAAAAACTTAACAAAGAAACCGGTGTCACGTTCGTGTTTGCCACGCATGATCCGCGCGTCATCAAATATGCCAAGCGTGTCGTCACCCTGCGCGATGGCTTGGTCGTGGAGAACAACGGAAACTTGGCGAAAGCATAGGCTTGAGAATGAAGAAAATTTATTTAATCGTACTGATTATTCTTGGAATGACTCTGGCCGCCTGCGGCGCAACATCCACACCAGCGGCGATTTCCACGGTCGTTCTGAACGCTCAACCGACCTCGGCCTCGAACAGCGTTTCCGCCTCGGGACAAGTTGTCCCCACACAAAGCGTGCAATTGAGCTTTCCGTTGACTGGCACGGTGAAGACCGTCGAAGTCAAGGCCGGTGATACAGTGACAGTTGGACAGACTCTGGTCACACTCGACACAACTTTGCTTGAAGCACAGGTCAAGCAAGCTCAAGCCAATGTAGATGCCACAAAAACCCAGCTTCAATACCTAATACGCATTGGTACCGATCAGGAACACCTGAAATCCGCTCAGGCTGATATAGACCGCGTTCAAGCCCAACTTGATTCAGCCAAGGCCACACTCGCCGAAGCTACATTGACTGCACCCATGGATGGAACCATTGCGTCCGTTGATATTTCTCCTGCTGAAACCGTCACGCCCGGAAAGATCGTGATCGTTCTCGGCGACCTTTCACATTTTCAAATTGAAACGACTGACTTAAGCGAACGCGATGTTCCAGCAGTGCAGGTTGGACAATCAGCGGATGTCTCCATTCAGGCTTTGAACAAACAACTGACCGGCAAAGTGATTGACATATCCCGCATTTCGTCCACTGTCGGCGGCGATGTGGTTTATAAAGTGACCATCGCGCTGGATGAACAATCTCAAGGTTTACGCTGGGGCATGACCGCC
>JAMDBC010000069.1 GCA_023484185.1 Chloroflexota bacterium
CTCTTCCGATCTTCTGTGAGTCTCCCGAGTGATCTAAACCCAGATAAATAAATTTGAATCCACAATACCCTCTTCTTTTTGTGGTTTCTGAAATCGAATAAATAAGGCAAAACGGTATTTCAAATGCTCATCACGGCGGTATGCTTCGAGCTTAAACATATCAAAACCTATTTCATCGTGATCTCTCGACTTTTTAATTTCTATGGCCAGCAGATTTTCATTACTCTTTCTGCGGTGAACTATGATATCTGGATACACCGATATAGCTTCTTTTTTCTCTAACTGGATTATCCTACCTTTTCTGCGGCGCGCCATCAAGTATACATATTTGTCGTTTATATTCCCTTGGTCATCGGGCGGCAGAATATCGTATTCGCAATCCACATGCCAGGTTGGAAACTCACGCTCCAAACAAACAGCAAAACGGTGAGCAATTGCTCTCTCGCAGGCGTCATTTTCAAACAGATAAAGATCGTTTTCTTCGAGACATTTTATCGCCCTATGAACTCTGGCCTGAATTTCGTCAAAATCAACATCATCAATTTTTTCAGCCATTCGATCTCCTTCTACTTACATTTTCACCCGCACTTGACCGCTCAACAGGTCTTGCATGAGCCCTTGTTTGAGCAAATAGAGTTTCTTAAGCGCAGATTCCTCCTGCGCCAACAAATCATCCTGATTCTCAAAAATTTCGATAATTCTCTCTTGCTCTTCAGTGCTAGGACAAATCACATGCAGCGTTTTTAATTTTTCCTGTGTTAAGTGTGAAATGCTCGTCTGCGAAATGAAGTTAGTAAATAAGCCCGTCTGAGCGGCAAAACGCATATACCTGAGCATGAACTTCGGTAGAATGCTGCGGTCTTTTGAACGCAGGCGATGAATTGCCTTTTGGAAATAGCAATCATCCATTTCATCCATCCAAATAGCAGTACGACCGACCTCACCACCTTCGCATACAAGCAAATCTTCGGGAAGCAGTTTTAGTTTTTCGCGTTCAGCGTCTGAAAAATCCATCGTGTCCAGATCGGATAAATCAAGTCTTTCCCATTGCACGTTTCTATTGGCGAGATATGGGAATGGACTTATTTCTTTCTTAGACGCTTTACTGAGCATTTTTCCTAGAATCAACTCAAAAGCCTCACCGATTTTCTTCATCCCCCAGTCCTTCGGCAACCATCCCAAAGGACTCTCCCGATACAGTCCTGGCGCTTCTTCACGCGTAGGTCTCAACTCCCCATTCCCATCCACCCCGCGTGTCAGCAAATCAGACATCAACCCTTGCTTGATGGACTGATACTTACGCACCAGCGACTCGCTCTGCGCGATGGCTTCATCCACCGTGGACAGGATGTCCGCGATGGCGCGTTGCTCTTCAGGGTTGTTGGGATGGATTATCTCAAAATCCGAAAAATCTTTGGAACTAACCGCTGTAAAAGTCGAGCCTTGTGCCAGTTTGACAAGTTGGTTTTTATGATAGGCAATCGCATACCAACCGAATTGATTGTCTATTTTTCTAAATCGGATTGCCGCAAGCCCGCGGCCTATGCAATATTCTTTGTCCGCAATATTGATTTCCCCTACAGGTGCGCGAACGCTAATCAGGATGTCGCCTTTTTCCGAAAGTTTTGTGGGTTTTGTGACCCAGTGAATCGGAACAGGGTATTTCTCGGTAAACTCCGCATTGCCTTGCAAGAAAGGAATCCCTGCTTGCTCCTCATTCACCAATCGAGAATCAGGAGATTGCCCCATAACAACAGTTGCGGCTTTAGAAACTTTCGAGCGTACCCAATTCTTTGGCAGGGTTTGTGTCGTCATTGCTATTTGTAGTTGAGTTCTTTTAGGAATCCATCCAGAGTTGAGGTCGCACGGTCGCGCTGGGACTTTATCTCATTCAATGGTACAAAGTATTTCTCAAACAAATTCTCAAAGATATTCACAACCACTCTGAGTTCCAATTTCAAATAGCGCACGAGTTCATTCCCAACAACATCAAACAATTTCTTCAAAATCAGCGCCTTGGCTTCTTCCTCACTCAAAGCCTCGCGCTTCTCATGGATCAATCCGCGCGTTTTGAGATTGCCATCCTTATCCAACTTGCCGAAGAGTCGCACGGTCTCTTTGTTCAACTCGGACTTTGCAGCGCGCAGGTCTTTGTCCTTTTGCGCGATGGAGTCCGCCAGGGCGCGCAAACGTGCCGCCTCCGCGTTTGCGGCGTAGGCAATCGCCGCGCTTTCCTCTTTCACCACTCGAATCGCCTGCGCGGCGGTCAGGGCTTTTTCCTTGCCCTCCTCGTCCACTTCTGGCTCCACCTCGGTCTCTTCCAGAAGTTCGGTCAGCTCAGCGTCCAGTTCACCCACGCGGCTTTCCAGTTCGTCAATGTACGCCATTTCCTTTTGGAAGAACGCCTCCAGCAAATAGTCGTCGGGGATGATGTTCGCGCTCCAGCCCGTGGCGACGATGGTCTTCAGGTCGTAACGCACTGTCTCCCACCAGTTCACGAAAATCCCCGCGATCTGGAACTCGTCCAGCACGCCCGCGGACAGTAATGCCTCCAGCAATTGTCCCTGGAACGACTTGCGAAACTGCGGCAATTGATTCCTGCCAGGGAACTTGACGATTCCCCCCCTCGGC
>JAMDBC010000194.1 GCA_023484185.1 Chloroflexota bacterium
GTTGTTTGGCAGGCGCGACCCTGATGATTTCTATTCTCAACATGAACTTCCCCTGCTTCAATCGCTGGCCAACCAGACCGCCATCGCCTTGAGCAACATCATTCAGACGGAGCGCCTCAAAGCAATCTACGAAGCAGATGTCAACCGCTACGAGCAGGAACGTCTGCGCCTGGCCCTCGGCCTTCATGACAGCGTGCTCAACCAGATGGCTGCCATGTTGATGAAGGACACAATTCCTCTTTCGCCGGACTTTCAGAAAGCATACAATGGGGTGATCCAGCGGCTCCGTGAAATCGTCAGCGATTTGCGTCTGCCCATGCTCAACCACGGACTCAAGCCCGCCATCGAGGAACTTGCCGACAACCTGATGGAACGAAGCGCAGATACGGTCAGTATCGTTGTCAATGTGCAGGCAGATGAGCAACGATACCCTGAGAATATCGAACGGAACGTTTATCGAATTGTTCAGCAGGCCTGTGAGAATTCTCTTCGGCATGGGAAGGCCAGAGAAATATCCATTGATGGATCGCTCAACGATCTAGGAATTGAGTTGAGAATCGAAGACAATGGGATTGGCTTCGATATCAAACAAGGTTTTGAATTGGATGACCTGCTTGCCAATAACCACTTTGGGATGGCGGGAATGATCGAACGAGGCATGTTAATCGGCGGAAGCGTCAACATTGACTCTGCTCCCAATGCAGGCACGCGGATTCGAATCACATGGAGCGCCGACCATGCATAATTCAATTGATCTTCGATTGTTAAAGTTCGAGCCGCTGGTGATTCATCAGCGCGTCTTTACGAAGCATCTTAAATGGTTAGAAGTCATAATTCCATCGGCGTTTGCTTATGTGCTCTAAAGCGTTGCTTGAATTTGGGAGGAGCAGAAACTTGGAAATGCAAGAGTGACCCGCCTTTACATTTATCAAGGCGCGGGAATTGGGTTCAATATAGGATACTTTTTCGTTTTAGGGATAAGCCTGTTCCGATACCACCTGCATATTGCATCATCTCCCTGGTTTGAATTGGCTGCCGCAGTTCTGCCGCTGGTCGTGGGAAATATGGCAGCGCGCCTCGTGCCGCATAACCTATGGCTTGCCTATGGACGTTTGAATGTCGTTGACGGCTGGATATTCTTCACCATCGCCCTGCTGGGACCGCTTTGGGGTTTCTTTTTCATACAGTTCTACTCGATCCTGTTGACCCCCGCGCTGGGCGTATTTATGATCCTGACGGCCATCACGATAATCATTATTATTGAGCCACAGCGGACTCGACACAAATGAAGAGAGCGGAGCCAAAGACGCGCCGCCAATGTCCGGCGCCATGCCGCCTCCCCCTTCCTGCCATCCTCCTACTCCAACAGCAACAACTTCTCCCCCAATTGATTTAACTGCGAAAGAAATATATTCACAGGCGGGGCATTGATCCAGCGGACCGCCTGCCAGTCCGCTGGCTGGACGGAGCAAAGCGCCCGCGCAAGGTCAACGGGAAAGACGCCGGCAGCTTTGCTCTGCGCGTTGGTAATGGCTTCATACAGGGAAAGTTCCTTCTGGGTGCAAAAACCCCAAATATCCGCAAAGTCTTTGGGTTCATTACGATCCAGCACGGCAGTCACTTTGTTTGCCAGAATATTTTCGGGGCTGTCCATTCGTCCGAGAACGGGATGATTTTGAATCTGACCCACACGGGCGGGAACATCATTTATGAACTCAATTTTTAGAACGGCTTTGTTTTCGGTCAAGTTCACGCGGACAAATCGTTCTTCTTTCACCAATACCTGGCATGACCAATCTTTGGTCTGCGTGAGGGCTTGAATGATGCGCTCCGCCCACAAGCCAAAGCGATTGTCGTCATTGACAAAGAAATCCAGGTCATCTGAAAAGCGGTGATGAAGATAGCCGCGCGAGGAGGCGGTTCCGCCTGTGAGATAAAAGCTGGTATCCACTTGATTGAAAACTTTCAGCACACGGTCTTGAAAAGGATATAAAACATCAAAGTAAAATGCGGGATTATTCATGGCAATATTCGGGATGTTTCTCCGGCAGCCACTTGGCGAGAAAGTCAAATCCCCGTTTGCGACTCGCGGAGCGGATGCGTCCGCGCCAGCGCGGCCAGTTCTTGACCAGTTTCGGGAACCCGATCAAGCGAACGATCTCCTCATAAGGCGCGTACTCCAACAAACGACGCGCCGCCCAATCCTGATCCAGCCTTCCAAAGGTGCGGCGGCCTTCAAGGATTTCAAGGAACTGGGCTTCGTCGAGATCGTAATCCCAGACGTAGGGCAGGCGATTCGTTGCTTGCATGAAAGTGATTATACCCTGAGCGAGAAACCGATCTCACTTCATCCTCGCCCTCCACAAAGCTGTCAAATACAACGCGATGCCGAAATTAAAAAAGTTCGTCCACAGGATCGCTTCGCTGATGCCGCGAATATCAGGCACCATGCACCTCACCCCTGCTTCGCGACCCTCTCCTACAAGGAGAGGGGACTCTGCCGCCAACTGCCCAACGATAACTTTGTCGTAGCTGTAAATTAATATCGTGCCAAGCCTTAACCTTCCCTGACGATTCC
>JAMDBC010000031.1:0-12884 GCA_023484185.1 Chloroflexota bacterium
CTGACGCGTGACGGCTATCCGACTGCCATTTTGCGTGACCGCGTCGATACTGCCGCGCAACTTTATTTCGCAGGCAAGGTCCAAAAATTATTGATGAGCGGCGACAATAGTTATGTGAACTACAACGAACCCGGCGCTATGCGTGATTACGCCATCAGCCTCGGTGTGCCGGAAAACGCCATCGTGCTCGATTATGCCGGCCGCCGCACATACGATTCCTGCTATCGCGCCAAAGCCATCTTCGGCGTGGACTCAGCCCTTCTCGTAACCCAGGGATTTCATCTGCCGCGCGCGCTCTTTCTATGCAACGCGCTTGGCTTGCAGGCTACGGGCGTGGAAGCGAACAATATTGCCTATCGCAAGTTGTCGTTGGCCGCCTGGAATATTCGCGAGCAATTTGCAACCGTCGGCGCGCTGTGGGATGTCTACATCGAAAGACCTTTGCCCGTGCTTGGCAATCCTGAACCGATCTTTCCAAAAAGCTCTTGATCCCAATTATGTTGCGAGCCGCTGGTGGTCGAGTAGAGACTTGGGTTGAGCCTGTCGAAGCCAGCGTATCGAGACCAGCGGCGAAAATCTCTATTTATTGTGGGAGACTGCTTCTGGAAAAGAACATCCCTCGCAGTAACATAAACACAAAGGAGAAGAAATGAACCGCGCAGAATCCCTGGCTCTTGTCGGTGAGTTTGTTAAGAACGAAGGTCTCATCAAACACATGCTATGCGTTGAAACATCCATGCGCTTTTATGCCGGGAAATTCAGCGAAGACGTCGAAGCCTGGGGACAGCTTGGCCTCATCCATGATTTCGATTGGGAGATTCATCCCACACTCGAAGAGCATCCGGTCAAAGGCGCGCCGATTTTACGCCAGCGCGGCATCCCCGAAGATATTATTCAGGATATTTTGAGTCACGGCGTGGATACCGGCGTGCCGCGCGACACGCTGCGGCGCAAAGCCTTGATGGCCTGCGATGAGATCACCGGACTCGTGACTGCGGTCGCGCTGGTTCGTCCATCCCGCTCCCTGCTGGACCTCGAACCGTCTTCCGTTAAAAAGAAATGGAAGGACAAAGCTTTTGCCGCGGGCACCAACCGCGCAGAGATGGCTGAAGCTGCGCAGGATTTCGGCGTTGAATTATGGGAGCATGTTGGCAACGTCATCACCGCCATGCGGCGCATTGCGCCTGAGTTGGGGCTGGTGGGAAATATTCAATAAATGATGTGGAGTGTGTGCGTTGACAGTGCACACTCTACTTAAAGAACTGTTGATAGAGCGCGTCACTGATGAAGAACAATCCCTCTTCGTTGCGATAGATCAGGTGATAGCCGCGTAACTGACCTTTGTCTGCGTCAATATAGAATTGGTACATATCTTGAAATGAAACCAGATCGACCGCACTCCCCAACGCTCCCTGCTGTGTGTAATCCCGAATTCGTTGTGACCATAGGACGATCAGATCGGGATGAACCTCATCAATGATCGTGTAGTTGCTTTTCCAGTAACTGCGAATGACCCATTTTGGCGTATCGGGAAAATACATACGCACATCGCGAAAAACAGTCAGCGGCTCAGCAGATTTGATGAGCGGGAGATAATTGCGTTCGATAATATGATAAAAAACCAGAGATTGTTCCGTGTCTTCACGTCCCAACACATTGCGATATAACGCAATATCTTGATTGATGTAGACCACAAATTGATAGGTGATCAACGCAATGACCAGTCCACCCCAAAGCCACGGAATGAAAGGACGTGGTTTTTCAGAAACAAACGGCGGGAATTCAAGCAGCACAACTAAACTCCCATATACAGGAAGAAGGATCGGTAAAAAGAAATGAGTTGATTTGATCGCAATGGCGAACAGCATGTACAAGCCAAATGGAATGGCCCACGCCGCGATCAGTGGATGAAGTGTTTTGTTGGCGCCGCGCCAAATGCCAAGCGCCAGCGCAATGAAAGCCAGCGCGATAAAAATCAGTTGACCGTAGAATTGATTGATGATCGGAAGCCACGAAGCGGGACCTTTTGCCTCGGTCAGAGTCCAGCCGGAGGACATGGCCGCGGATTGCTGAGTCATGATGCGGACCATGCGCACAAACTGGCTCGGGAAGAATAAGAACGGGTTGCTGATCAAAATCGTGGCATTCATGATGCTGATGAAAGCAGCACCATAGACAAATGCTGTGCGTCACGTAATTCGTTTGTGAACAATTCCGACGAGCAAGTAGGTAGGAATGGCAAGGAAAAAGAAAAGACCGATTACCTTGGTGCTGGTCGCAAGTCCGGTGGATGCGGCGGCGAGATAAAAGTCGCGGCCAATAATACCATTTTTCCGAAACGATCATTTATAGTACTCTCGCAAAATCGTGTACTTTCACCGCCAAGTCGCCAAGTTTTTTTGGCGTCATTTGATAAATCTTGGCGTTCTCCGTGTCTTGGCGGTTAATTCTGCGTTAGGTTTCATAAGATGATGAATTCCCTCACATCGGCTATACTTGGTGAACAGGAATTGAATCGTGAGCATAGAGCCAAACATGCGCCAATGTGAGTGTGAGACTTGTAAACCAAGTCTGGATGCGGAAATCATGAAAAGCCACCAAAGAATCAACTGTTTTTGAGTTGCCTGAATGAGCCGCAAAGACGCTGGTATGTTGCAACCATATCAGAAGATGCAGATAGTCCCAGTGACCGCCAACTGGCACTGATCACGGGTCTGGGTGAAAAAACGATACGATGCGGTGAAGCAGAATTGCAGGATCAACTCTCTGCCTTGCCAGTGGGTCGGCAACGACAGGAAGGTGGAGGAAGGATGCGAGTCAAAAAACACGCAGTTAGAGCCGAAACTGTTGGAACTGGTTGAACCGGCCAACAAAGCGATTAAAGAACATTTGACATATAAAGCGCCAGTGGAACATTTTGATGAAACGGGCTGCGTATCACCAATATCCGAACTTGAAACATGGATTGTGCAACGCCCGTAAAAATGATCAGCGAATTAGGAAACTATTATGAGTAATATTCCAGAATCTCTTCTCGAAGTTCGCGAGCATGATGGATCCGATTACAAATCTTTGATTGATTACCAGTCGTGGCGTGTGGCTTTGATGAATTACACGTCCGAGCTTCTGTCTGAAAAGATCGACCGTATGCAAAAACACACCGAGACTGATGAAGTCTTTGTTTTGCTGGCCGGGCGCTGTATTCTTTTTCTCGGCGAGGGCGGTGATGCAGTCACCCAAGTACACGCAGCGGATATGCGGCCCTTTCAACTTTATAACGTCAAGCGCGGCGCATGGCATTCCCACACATTTAGCGAAGATGCAAAAGTTTTGATCGTGGAAAACCGGGACACGACGGATAAAAATTCCCCTTTTGTGGATTTGACACCCGCTCAACATCAACGAGTGATTGACCTGACGCGACAACTCTGGAAATAATAAAATCGGATGCGCTTCAAAGTGCATCCGATTTTTATGTGTGCCTCTGCCCGCACTTCAAGCTGGGTCGCCGTCATATCGAGTCTTTATCCAAACTTGAATCCGGCCACGAAACAGATTGTCATCAGCAGGAGTAGCCCTGGCAGAACTTTGAAGATGGTTTCTCTCGATAGGATGGGCTTGCCTGCTTTCAGGAACGCGAGTAGAAGACCGCCGATACCGATCAACGCGCCGCCGAGGCCTACGAGGGTAAATGCCGGTTTCATCCGTCCCTGCATGGAGATGATGATGGGCAACAGAAAGATGGTTATGCCTGCCACGCCGTGGACGAGGGCCAGCACGATGGTGGGGATTTTGCCCGGGGTGGGGATTGAGCGGGTCAGAGTCACAGCCAGGAAACCCAAAATGGCAAAGACCAGGTACGGGGTCCGAAAAGAGGCGGAGTGTTCCCAGACGAGTCCCAGCGAAAGTGACAACGGAATGATCGTCGAAACGATAACCACGATGGGACTATCCAGAACTTCAAAGCCGAGGATGATGAGCAGGAGTCCTGCCACGAGCAGAACGCCAAAGGCGATGGTGTAGGCGATGATTGGCGTGGTGGAGAGCTTGTCTATGCCGATGACAATTTGATACGCAGCAAGCAGGCCAGTAACGAGCAAAAGGATGCGGTCGAGCATGGTCATTTTCATGGTTAGAATGCTTTCATGGCGAGGATGATCATCGCCGACAGCATGTAGAGCGAGGCGTACTTGAACAAGCCAAAGTTGACGCGCTCGGATTGAACTCGGAAGGTGGCGAAGGCCAGCAGGAGTAGTCCCGCCGTGAGCACGGCGATGAGACGCAAGTAGCCCGCGCTGATGCCGATATCCACGCTGGCCCAGCCGATGGAGATCGCTGCCAGTACGGACGAGATCGCAATCGCCGCGCGGGTGAAGGTGTCGCCATAGGTCGAGGGGAAGGTTGGCACGCCCGCCTTGGCATAGTCTTCGCGGAATTTGATGGAGAAGGTCAGCGTGTGAGTCGGGATCCAGAAGAGAATGGCGAGCGCAAGCAGGATGCCAACCAGGTCAATGTGTCCCGTCGCGAGTACGCGCCCAGAAAGAATCGGCATGGCGCCTGAGATGCCGCCCCATACGATGCTCCAGGCGGTGTGGCGTTTGAGCCAGAGAGTGTACACAATCACATCGAAGAACCAGCCTGCGAACACGACCAGGCCGTACAGTGGAGCAATCACCAGCGCGCCGCCCACGCCGAGCAAAGAGACGATCATGCCGACCCAGAAGACTTCGGTGCGGCTCAACTGACCCGAGGCGGCGGGACGTTTGTGCGTGCGCTTCATCTTCGCGTCAATGTCGTGGTCGTACCACATGTTCAGGATGGTCGAGCCGCTGATGGCGAGGAAGAGACTGCCGGATAGGCCCAGCAAGGTCAGCAATCCAATGTGCGTGCCTGCGCTGAGGAAACCAGCGACGCCTGTCAGTAAGAGTAAGCTGGTCTGTGATGATTTGATGAGCGGCCAGTAGAGGCGGAATTTGGCGATGAAGATTTTCATCTCATACTCCTAAAACCAGAGAGTAGATGATTAGAGATTGGTTTGGTATTCACTGCTCTCTGCTTTCTATTTTACCTTACACACCTGAACCCAACGCCTGGGCTGAAGTAAGTGGGCGTGGCGTTGTTGCGAACCCACACGCGCAAGTCCATGTCGTAGGTGTCTTTTGAGCCGCCGCGCATGAAGCGGTAGTGCATGCCTTCGTAGACGTTACCCGTCCATTGCCAGACGTTGCCGGCCATGTCGTAGAGGCCGTAGGGCGAAGCAGAGTTGAGTGTCTGGTAGTCGCCGTATTTCTGTCCGTTGTAGAAGCCGACTGGACTTGTGCGCGAGCCGAAGGAACTCATGTTTTCAAACGGGTCGCGCGATGCGTAGAAGTTGGCGTTGTTACGAGCAATATCATCGCCCCACGGGAAGGGACGCTTGTCTGTGCCGCGCGCGGCTTTTTCCCATTCCATTTCGGTGGGCAGGCGTCCATTCACGGAGCCGCAGTAAGCCCACGCGCCGAACCAGGTGACCATTGCCATCGGGTGGTTTTCGTAGCCAGGCATAGGAGTGAAGGTTGTGCCGTCAAAGGTGAAGCGCGAGGCGGGATCGTCCAACGGGATGAATATCCAATCGCCCGCTTTGATCTCTTCTTCGTGCTTCACGCCGTGAAAGACATCTCCAGGATAGTAACCAACGATGGCTTTTTGACCTTTGAACTCGCCGATCTTTACCTGACCGTTGGACAGGGCCGCCGTCAAAAAGGCTGTGTACTGGCTGACGGTGACATCCGTGATCATGATCTCGTAGGCATCGGTGGTTTTGATGTCATCCTGCTGGCCGAAATGGAATTCACCCGCAGGGATTTGCGTCCACGCGTTCGGGTCCACGCCCGTGTCGAAGGTGGGGATCGGAGCGTTCAAATTTACAGGGGCGCACGAGGCCAGTAAAATGAATGTCATCGCGAGGGCGACAGCCCGAAGCAATCTCCTCTTCGTAGTGTCACTGCGAGGAACGAAGCAGTCTCCTTGAGTAACAGGGGATTGCTTCGCACACCTGCCCTGGCGGGCGGTGCCAGGGAAGAACGCTCGCAATGACATAATATTGATGAGGCGTTTCATTTGTCCACCTCTTGCGCGAGTTCGTGGTCAAGTTCTTCGATCCAGCGTCCTTTGTTTTTGAATAGATCTGTCAAGCGATACACCAGCAACGCAGCAAGGATGACCAGCAACATGCCGAGGCCGAAGTCTATGGCGTACATGAGTCCATTGACCAGCGGCTGTTGGACGGCTTCGGTGATGAAGAGGCGTTTCATCTCGAAGACCGTGACGGCGGCCAGGGCGATGTCTGAAAGGATGAGGATGCCCCAGCCGTATACCTGGCGGATCTTGCCTTTGAGGCCGATCATGTCGCCGTAGTAGAACAGGATGATGGTGGCGATGATGGCCGAAAGCGCGTGCCAGTGTCCTGTCAATTCAATGCGCTCCTCACGGGCAGGCCACACGCGGAAGATTTGTTCAAGGCGGATCGCCATGAAGATGCCGATTCCGCTGGTGGTGAAGTTCATGAACAGCATCTGCCAGGTGGGGCCAAACTTGAGCGGGTCGCGCAGGAGCGCGCCGATCTTCTGTCCGAAGTTGGGCTTTTGGATGTGGGCTGTGCCTTCGCGGATAAGTTTGCCCCAACTCCAGATGAGCAGGAGCAGCGCCGCAAACATGGACGGCGTCGCGCCGACGTAGATAATCATGTGCGCCACAGGTTCAAGCGGAGTGACTACGCCCCACACACCGAGGTTGAGCACAATGGTGCCGAGGATCATCAGCGGCATGGCAAACTTGTGCAAAATGCCTTTGAAATTAAACCAGCGGCCAATGATGAGCGTGATCATGATGGCAATCAGCGCCAGCATGATGTGCAGGTGGCCGATGATGGAGTATTCCATCGTAGTCTTTTCGGGGTAGCGGATGATGTTCTCGGCGAGGAAGGTCTCGAAGCCGTGACCATAATACGAACCTGGGATGGCGCCGAAGAACGCAGAAATGACCGTGGTGACGGCGGTGGCGAAGAAGGCCACGCGTTCCATATTCACACCTTTTTTGGTGTGGGCATAGTCTTTGTCGGTGATGTAGGTTTCGGGGTTCCACGGCCAGAGGGCAATGATGAGCATCACGCCCGCGAAGAAGATCAACGACAGGCCGACGATGTAAAGCCCGTGGAATGCCCAGTTGTGGCCGAAGTAGGCAAAACCCATGCCGAAGATCATTGTCAGCATGTAGCCGACCGTGATGGCGGCATTGATAGCCGTCTTGAAGAAGGCTCTCATCTTCAACAGGCTCGTGATCATGTAGGTCTCGATGGCGATGACGGCCATGGCAATCGAGTGATACAGGATGATGATGCGTCCTTCGCGTTCGGCTTGGACGATATCCATGCGCAGGAGTTTGATCACGATCTCGCGCACGCCCATCTCAGCCATGGGACCCGACAACATGCCCCAGATGGCAGTGACGATGCCGATCATGGCAATCGCCACCAGGATCAGTCCCTTGGTCGAGCCGAAGAGGTAGTTAAATCTGTCTTTGACGAATTGCATTTGGATGCCTCCAAAAAACAAAAAATGATTACAGGTTTTCGAGTGCATGAGACACAGAAAAATTAACCGCGAAGACCGCAAAGAACGCAAAGATTAAAAAGGTTTTCTTTGCGACCTTAGCGTGCTTCGCGGTTCAAAAATCTTGGTGCCTCAATGGTGAAAATACTAACCCTTCTTCGTGAAGCCCAACGCGAACGCGCCAGACATCAGGAAGAGCAGAGGAGTCAAAATCAGCATGACGAACTCAGGGCTGAAGAACAGCAACTGCGCGCCGACCGAGATGAACGCCAGCGCGATGCCGCCTAGGCCGATCAAAACGCCGCCGATGCCGACCCACCAGAAACCCTTCGGAGCGCCCTTGGCAAAGAATGGGCCGAGGAAGATCACGAGTCCCGCCACGCCGTGGAAGAGCGGAACGGCGACCTTCTTGAGTGTGTCCATGCCGCCGATGCTGGTCACAGCAATCGCCAGGAAGCCGATCATCGCGAACCACTTGAAATACTTCTTCCAGGCGGGGAAATACTCTTCAGCAAGTCCCATGGAAATGCCGAGCGGGATCAGGCTGGCGACGGTCAGCACGTAGGGCGAAGCCAAAATTCCCAGGCCGAGGAAAATCAGCAACAGCCCCGAAACCAAAAGCACTGCAAAACCCATCAGATAATACAGGTTAGGCAGCGCCTTGCTTTGGGTGTAGCGCTGGTAGAAAACCCAGCACAGGTACGCGGCCAGCAGGCCGGTGAGTAGAAGGAAGATAGTGTCTTTCATGGCATTCTCCTTTCAGAATTTGGAACACAGATTTATACTGCGTATAATGTGAATTATAGTACAAGCGTACATAAAGACTGTAACTAAAGTCACACTTCTTGTGATAAAAAGCCGCATCCATCTGGACCTCGTGCCGGGTCCCGTTGGAGCAAAGATGACGTCTTACTACGTTCGAGAGCGCCGTTTCGCAACGACATGATTCATATTGAGAATGGTTGCATACCAGGGCAGGATCAAAATGTGAGTGGGATATAATGTTGTTTATGAGACAGATTGAAGCCGCCCTTTCGTTGAAAATCAAGACGCTGCACGGCAACGAATATTTCAACGATTTGCCCGAAGACCTGTTGAAAGAAATCGCCGCGCATACGCAGTTGCGCGAGTACCAGCGTGGCGAAGCTTTCTTCTGGGAAGGCGATCCGTGTCATGGACTGCACATCATCGAGCAGGGGAGCGCGAAAATTTATCGCCTTTCTCCGCAGGGCCGCCAGTATATTGTGCGTGTACTGCAAGAAGGCGACACGTTTGCCGAAGTGCCGGCCTTTGACGGCGGAACGAATCCGGTCAATGTGGAGGCGTTGGAGGCTTGCCGCGTGTGGGTAATTGAAGCCGAATTCTTGCGTCGGCTGGTGTTGGCTCATCCCCAGTTTGCTCAAAAAATACTGGTCAATTTTGGAAAAATGTTGCGTAACATGGTTCACCAGGTCAGTGAGATGGCATTTTACCAGGTCACTCACCGCCTGGCGCGCTTGATCAGCGAATTGCCACAGAATGATTCACAGGGCCGCCCTGTTCCGCGTTGGACGCAAGAGCAACTGGCGGCGCGGCTTGGGACCGTGCGTGAGGTGGTGGCGCGCTCGCTCAGGGAATTGGAACGCGGTGGAGCGATCCGCATGGAAGACCATTGCATTCATATCGCAGACCCATCCGCGCTGGAACAATGGGCGCATCCATGACTCTGCTGTAAGAAGCCGACCGGCGCAAGGCTGCCCTCCATTAAAATTGTCTTCCCATTTCTAACTACTTGAATCGCGGCTCAACAGATCTCCGAGGGTCTCTCGCCGCTGATGGTGAGGAAGAGCGTGGCCGACACACCCAGCAGGGTGGACAGGCCAATGCGCGTACCTACGCTGAGGTAGCCCGCGATGCCTGTGGCAAGCAACAATCCCGTCTGCGTAGATTTGATGAGCGGCCAGTAGAGGTGGAGTTTTTTGATGACGGCAAACATGGTTCTCCTAACGTAAAACTGCTTTAGATTATACGCGGATGCTTAAGTCGCGCCTTAATAAATCCTTGGTCGTTTCCCTTCGGACGATCAATTTCGCCTTACCCTTTTCCAGCCAAACCACCGCCGGACGGTGTGCCCCGTTGTAATTGCTCGACATGCTCAAATGATATGCCCCGCTGACGGGGATCGCGATCAACTCGCCCTCTTCGACTTTTGGCATCGGCAAATTTTCAATGACCACATCGCCCGATTCGCAATACGGCCCGGCGATGGAAACATGCTCATTCATTTCCCGACCCAAACCGGCCACCGTTAAACAGGAATATTTTGCGCCGTATAACGCATGCCGCGGATTGTCCGCCATGCCGCCGTCGGTCAGCAGCCAGGTCTTTTCGCCGCGCCGCTTGATCGAACCGATGCGATAAATGGCGACTCCCGCACGCGCGATCAAGCTTCGGCCAGGCTCAAGATGTAAATGCGGCAAATCGAGTTCGCGCTGCCGACAGCCTTCGACCACAGCCTCGGCAATGCCGCGCACATAATTTTCAATGGATGGATTGGGTAATTCATCTTCGTGATATGCCACACCCCAGCCACCGCCGGGACAAAAATGCCAGTCGCCTGCAAAGCTGATTTGTCTTACCAAATCCAATGCCAGATCAATGGCCGGGATCAACGGCTCGGGGTCACGGAAGTTCGAGCCTTGATGAAAATGGAGGCCATTCAAGGGCAGGTTATTTAATCTGCAAAACTCAACTGCATGAAGAATTTCCTCGGGCGTCATCCCAAATTTGCTGTCATGCTGGCCCGTCTGCGTATACGCGTGATGTGTGTGGACGGCGATGCCCGGTTGCAGTCGAAGCCAAAGCGTGGGGCGTTGGGCGTTGGGCATGAGAAGATTCGCGATGCGTGATAACTCAGAAAGATTATCAACAACGATCGTATTCGAATGCTGAATTGCGGATTGTAAATCGCTGATGGATTTATTTACGCCGTGCACCAATATTTTTTCGCGTTGTACGTTGCCCGCCAGCGCGATACCGATCTCGCCTTCGCCGGTGCAGTCTATATATAAGCTGTGTGTCTGTGTCCATTCGGCGATGGCCTTGCAGAGAAAGGCCTTGCCTGCATACGTGATGTCAGATGCGGCGGGATAATATTCCTTCGACGCGCCTTTGTATTCAGCGGCGGAAGAGTCGAGCGTGGCGCGGTCATATAAATATAACGGCGTCCCGTATAAATCGGCGAGAGAGGCGAGATCATGTCCCGCGATGGTTAATTCATCGTTGCGGACACGAGTCGAATCAGGGAAGAGCGCAAGTCGTTCTGAAATCAAAAGTGGGAGAATGTTATTGGTCGCCAAAGAACAGATTCAACCAGACTTGCCAGTTGGGCATCGGAGTGGGGATCGGTGTTGGCTTAACCGAGACGATGGGAGACACACCCGGTTTTGCGACCGGCGCGACCGGCTGATCACCGGGCTGGTGATAATGTCCCTCACCGTACGCCCAATCCTGCACGGCCTGGTCCGAAGTGGCATATGCCGCCTGTGTTTGTAACGCGAGCTGGGTTTGTATCCCCTGCGTTACCTGCACGCTCACAACCTGTGACTGTTTCTTCAAGCGATCCAATTCTTCGAGACGCGCATTGAAATCCATGATCATCAGAATAAGCACAAGGATGCCCACAAAAACAAATATGCGGCGGGGATTGATAGGCCAGTGATCCATGCCTTTATCTTACCCGTTGTCGCTGTGGTTGGCAAGAACCGAAGCATCTGGTACAATCTCCGCCCGTTGAGCGTGGTACCCTTCGCACAACGAAATCCATAGCCAGAAAGGGCTTGAACGAAATGAAAGTATTATTGATCAAGGACGTTTACAAATTGGGCCGCGCCGGTGATGTCAAAAAGGTCGCCGATGGATTTGGCCGCAACTTCCTGATTCCGCAGAAACTGGCCTTACTGGCCACGCCCGGAGCCATGAAAACTGCTGAGAAGATCCGCTCGCAAGGCGAAGTACAGCGCGCCAAGCTCAACAGCGAACTCAAGGATCTGGCCGAGCACGTCAACGGTATCACCCTGACCTTCGCCGCCAAAGCCGGTGAAACCGGAAAACTCTATGGCTCGATCACCACGCAGGATGTAGCCGCCGCCATCGTGGAGCAGACCAAATACGAAGTCAAGCGCCAGCAGATCGACATGCAGCCGATCCGCGAGTTGGGCGAGTTCAAGGCTCACGTGAGGCTGACGATGGATCTGGTTCCTGAAGTCAAGGTCATTGTCCATCGCGAAGGCGAAGCCGCAGAGGCCGGAACAGCCGAAGCGGAAGAAAAAGCCAAAAAGCCACGCGGCAGGAAAAGGACCGCAGAAGTTCCTATCGAAGAATCTCCTGCCGAAGAAACAAAAGTCGAATAGGGCAGTGTCATTGCAAGGGGTGTTCCATCTCGAAGCCATCTCTTGTTTCGGCGAGGAGCAAGTCACGGTTCTTTTAGGATGCTTCGCACACTTGCCCTGCGCGCAATGACAAATTGAGAATCACCGGCTCAAAAGGGCCGGTGATGTTGTGCTATCGTGTATTATTTTATTTCAGGTTCGCTGATTCCAACAAGAAGCAGTAAAATAATCCAGCCATGTTTGAAACCATCGGTCAAAAACTCAGGCGTTCTCGCCAGGAAAAACACCTCAGCCTCGAGCAAGTCTCGGCGGTCACACGAATTCGACCGCATAATCTCGAGGCCCTTGAGCGCGACGATCTTTCCGCCATTCCTTCCGCGGCGCAAGCGCGCGGATTTTTGCGCATCTATGCAGATTTTCTTGGCCTGGACGCGGATGAACTCGTGCCGATGGCGCGCCCGCCCGAACCTCAACCAATCATCTCTTCGCCGGACGCTTTGACGCCGCTCGACGCGGAACGTCCAGCGGCTTCCGTTCAAGAGAGCATTTCCTCGCCCGCGCCGGCGCGTCCCAACCTGCTGACCAGTCTGCGCGACCGTTTCATGCGTCACTCAAATACAGAGCATACCGTCACTGACGCACCCGGAACTGATGAGCAGCCTGCCGCTCTCGAACCAGCGTTCGTGCCGGCGCGCTATACAGAAGAATTGCCAGCCGAACCTGCGCCGGTTGTAGTTGAAGAACCAGCCGCAACAAGAGGACCGACGAAATCGGCAAAGCGTTCATCAAACAGAAAGACAATTACCGCGAAGAGATCCGCGCCCAAAAAGGCAAAGTCCTCTGCCACGACAAAAGCCGGACCGGGCGAGGAAATGCTCTCTTGAACGGAAGCCGCTGGACGTTCCGCGTCGAGCGGCGTCAAAGC
>JAMDBC010000031.1:12894-13791 GCA_023484185.1 Chloroflexota bacterium
TCCTCTGCCACGACAAAAGCCGGACCGGGATCAGAAGAAAAAAAAAAGATAACGAATATGTCTCAACCGAAGCGCGGCTGATCATCGCACAGGCTGAGTTCACGCCCAACGCGTCTCGTTTCGAAGAAACTGTAGAGCCATCTGTCGAAGAAACGCACCTGGAGGCGGTCACTCCGCCCTCAACTTTCACAACTTTCGAAATTGAATCGCCGCTTCAAGAAATGCCTGGTGGGATGGCTGGGCGGGCGCGCGCCTGGTTGGATTCAGCCGCCGCGCAATTCAAGATAACGGTCAACCGGTCCAGGGCGCGGAAAGAGGCGGAACTTGAATCCAGCATCGAGCCGGAATCCGACGCACAGACTTTCTATCCGCCAAGTGCGGCAGACGTTCCACCTCCAGTCGAGGCGGATGTGCAGGCTCCGTCTTCTGCAGAGATCTTCGCTGAGATCGGCGGGCAGTTACGCAAGCGGCGCGATATGTTGAGCCTGACACATGACGAAATCGAACGTCATACACACATTCGGGCTGAGTTCTTGAAAGACCTTGAAGATGGCATGTTGGAGAATCTGCCTTCGCCGGTGCAGACGCGCGGCGTCCTTGCAAATTACGCCGGTTTCCTGGACCTGGATGTAGATGCCATCCTGCTGCGTTTCGCGGATGGATTGCAGGCGCGGCATCGTGAGCGGCAGGGACAGAAGCCTGTGCGTACGCGTGCGCCAATGATGGTCAATACCTCCCTGCCGTTTTGGCGGGTACTGCTCACCACCGATTTGTTGTTCGGCGGCGGTATGGCGATCATGCTGGTGATCTTTGCCATCTGGGGCATCAGCTTTGTGGTTTCGATTCAATCCAACGAGCAGCCTCGAGCCACCGCGCCTTCGATTGCGGACGGGCGCG
>JAMDBC010000115.1 GCA_023484185.1 Chloroflexota bacterium
CGAAAACACTGAACATCCAGTTCCCCAAGGCGATCAATGCTCTGCGGCGCGGAGAGTTGGACGCCAGTAAGATCAAAGTTCGTTCGATCACGGCAAGATTCTAACACAGTATAAAAATGGTCTTCAGGCAGGACTCAGGTGGGCATGTTAAAAATTTGGACGGTTCTTTCCTGGTTGGAACAAGTAAAACACAGTGACTCATTAGCTCATGCCACAAGTTATGATTAAGGAAGTTTGGTGGCGAGTGGTAAAATGTGTCTAGACCAAAATTTATCTGGAGGCAGGCGTGAAGGAACTCAGAGATCGAATTCAACGTGATGGACAAAGTCTTGGAAACGGTATTCTAAAAGTAGATAGTTTTGTAAATCATCAAGTCGACGCGACCCTGATGGACGCCTGCGGAAAAGAATTCGCACGCCGCTTCGCAAACGTCGGCGCGACCAAAGTGCTGACGGCTGAAATTTCAGGCATCGCTCCCGCCCTGACAACGGCGCTTCATCTCGGACTTCCAGTGGTGTACGCACGAAAAAACAAGCCCATCACCATGCCGGATCAGGTCTATCTCACGCTGGCGCCTTCGCACACCAAAGGCCGCATGGTGGAATTGATCGTCTCGCCTGAATATCTGGCAAACGGCGAAAAAGTTTTGATCATTGATGACTTCCTTGCCTCAGGCGCAACCATTCTCGGCCTCGTCCGTCTGGCGGAAGCGGCTGGTGCGAAAATCGTCGGCATCGGCGCGTTGATCGAGAAAAGCTTCGAGGGCGGACGCGATGCGCTCAAGCCGGTCGACGTACCAGTCGAATCACTGGCCTGCATCACATCGATGGATGGCGGGAAGATAGTGTTCAGTGAACAGTAATCAGTTATCAGTGCTCAGTAATCAGTGTTCACATTTTTGATTTGGCTTGCGAACACAGGGTTGGGTCGAATATTGACCGGATGGATATTTGCACGCATGAGTTTTGCGATTCCCGTTAAACGTTTGCGCGAGACAGATACCTTGATGGCTTTTTATCATCCAAAACCGGATCATCCGTTCCATGTTTTAATTGTGCCAAAGAAAGCCGTTCCAAAACTGATGGATTTCGATGCAAGCGACTCGGCTTTTCTCACTGATTTATTTTCCACTGTGCAGAGCTTGGTTAATGAATTTCATTTGCCTGCCTATCGTTTAATTGTCAACGGCGGTGAATATCAAGATTTTCCGCAGTTGCATTTTCATCTAATTTCCGATTCTTCGCATCGATACTGAGCGACCCCAGGTAAGACACATTCTCGATTGTATATAAAGCAAAGGGAATTAATTCAAACCAAATTCGATATTCAATGACAGCGCCAAAAAGAAAATTCCCGAGAGCAAACAATACGGCCATTACTTTAAGAGAAATGATTTTCTTATCAGGTGTTGAAAGGATAATAAAGCTTAATAATGTGCCCGCATTGATAAGAAAGGGTTGCAGGGAATCAAAACTACCAAGATTTTGAATTAAATAAATGTCAGAAGATGTCGCGCCCAACCCCGTCTCCATTGTGAAGAACAGCGATGAGGATTTGGTAAACATATCAATCCCAAGCTTAACCAAAATACAAAGCACAAGGGAGGCAAGAAACATTTTCCATTTGTCTTTTCCAGATAAGCCGTCAGCAAACAGGAAGGCAACACAAAGTACGCCCGCAGTCTCCTTAAAACCCATTGCCAACGGAAGCAATACAAGCATCCATTGGAATTTGTCGTTAAGAAAGAGAAATAGAAATAATGTGAAGATAAATAATGCGGGCATGTCCCAGGGATAAATTCTGGTTGTGGACACTTTAGGCATATATCCAAATGTTATTGCGGCATATGTTCCTAATATGTATAAAACAGCCCGTCTCTTTAAAAAGAAAATATAAACAACGGCTATCAGGACGAACCAAAGTGAGGTCCACAAGGCTATGGAAAAAGCTCGAGGATCCACGACATAACGAACAAATGTCCGGCCCATGATATAAAGACCCAAACGACCGTCAACCCATGCAAGCAAATTGGAAAACAAGCGGGTTTTCCAGGCCGTTTTTAGATCATAGTAACCGCTAAGCCCGGATGAAAACGAGTAGAACGTTTTGATATTATCAGGTTGTTGAACAGATAAAACAACAACCTGATAGAAGAGTGGTACAACTACTCCCATAGCCAAAAACAATGGCGATAAGTAGTCTGAAAGCAAATTCTTTCTAACAACGGACATATTTATCTCCTGGAATCCGAAAGATTGTTATCGAACGAAAAACAACCGATATTCAAAGATCGGATTCTTACAAAGGCTAAATATCCATAACCACCATCACTATGCCATCACTGTTTCCAATCAACTAATTATACGAGACCTTTTATGAAAATGAACTCCATTGCAATCCTCGATTTCGGTTCTCAATACGCCCAACTTATTGCTCGCCGCGTGCGCGAAGCGCAGGTTTACTGCGAACTCTTTCCGTGGGACGCTCCCGCCGAAAAAGTTTTAGCGATCAAACCCAAAGCCTTTATCCTTTCCGGCGGGCCATAT
>JAMDBC010000041.1 GCA_023484185.1 Chloroflexota bacterium
CGCGCCCGCGCCCCGAGCGGATGGCTCTGCTCCACGCCGACATCCGCGACATACGTTCCTCGCCCGAGTTTCCTCCCGTTGATTTAGTGGTCAGTAGTTCCGTTTACGAACATCTCGATGATGTGGATGGCATCACGCGTTCCCTCGCCTCGCTGACCAAACCCGGAGGCCTGCATATCCATTACGTGGATCTGCGCGATCACTTCTTCAAATATCCATTTGAGATGTTGTCGTATTCTGAAACTATCTGGCGCAGCTGGCTGAATCCAACCAGCAACCATAATCGTTTTCGCTTGTGGGATTATCGCCGCGCCTTTGAAAAATATTTTGAAAAAATTGAAATTCAGATTCTGGAGCGCGACGAAACCGCTTTTGAAAAAGCCCGCCCGCGCATTCGGTCTGAGTTCGTCAGCGGCAATTTGCAGGATGACAGCGTCACGCTGATTCTTGTGATTGCATCCCGGCCGCGTAATTGATCAGCCATGAAAATTTTGCTTGACGCCATTCCATTCGTTGCCTGGACGTTGTTGTGGATCGCGGGCGGCTGGCTGCTGGTCGCCTCGCTCTTTCGCCTGCGCGGCAGCGAGAATGCCATGATTGGTTTGGGAGTCGGCTTGGTTCTTCAAGCCTGGCTGGCGAATCTCCTTGCACGCGCCTTGCCGGTCATGACCGCGTTCTGGCTTTCAGCCGCGCTGGTTTTTCTGGCTGGCATTATCTGTGCATTTATATTTCGCCGCGACCTGCAAATTGAGTTTTCCTTATCGCAATGGTTGCTGCTCATTCTCCTGACCTTGTTGTTCAACTTCATCGGAAACGGTCTCGGCATTTTCGATGATTATCAGAATCTCCCGACTGTTTCCTTAATGGCAACTGGCGATATCCCACCGCATTTCGCGCTCAATCCATCGTTGAATTTTGGTTACCATTATTTATTGCTTTTGATCTCTGCGGAGTTCATGCGGATGGCGCACATGTTTCCGTGGAGCGCACTCGATCTGGCGCGCGGTTTCATCCTCGCATTGCCGCTGATGCTTGCTGGTTTATGGGCCTATCGCCTCACGCGAAACCGCACCGCCGCTTTTCTGACAAGTTTCATGCTGGCGTTTGCTGGGGGCGCACGCTGGCTTTTACTTTTGATTCCCCAGCCGATTCTCAATCTCATTTCATCCAACATCACGCTGATCGGTTCTGCCAGCACGACTGCATCAAATTTATCCGATGCACTACTCTCAAATTGGAAAATTGATGGAGCCGGGCCGATTCCATTTCCATTTGCTTTTTATACCGGCATCAATCAGCCTTACATCATGGCATATACCGGCATTGCTGGTTCAGCCATTCTGATTATGCTGATTCTTCTGATGACCGCTGGCCGCTGGCGTCATTGGAGCGCAGCAATTATTACTTCTATGTTGATTGCGGCTCTGGCGATTGCCAATGAAGTTTCGTTTGGTTTGATTGGTCTTAGCTTTCTTCTCGTCATCCTCACATGGATGATCGCAAATCGTTCATGGAAGTTACCGCGCGCGCTTTGGATTTGGATCGCGATTCTCAGCGCGGCGGGATTGGCGGCGCTCGTTCAAGGCGGGATGTTTACCGAAATCGTGCGCGCCCGCTTCCAGTCCGGGCCTGAAGCGGCCAGCTACTTCGACGCGTCGCCCAGCTTCGTCTGGCCTCCGTCAATTATTTCCGCGCATCTCGGCTCATTATCCATTTTCAATTTATCACAATTAATCGCGGCGCTTGCCGAGATTGGACCCATCATTTTGGTCACGCCGCTCGTTTTGATTTGGGCGTGGAAATCTTTTCGACTGGGAAAATGGTTTGAAGCCGCGTTGATCGCGTCGTCGCTGTGGAGCGTGCCCGCGTTGTTTGTGGCATTCAAAGGCCCGTTATTCACAGCCACGCCGCGTTTGATGAGCGGATGGTTGTTCGCATGTATTTTGTACAGCGTGCCGCTGCTATGGATTTGGCTTCGCAAACGAAGCGGAGCTTGGCAGGTTGTTGCATTGAGCGGTGGATTGGTAACGACCTTTGCAGGACTGATACTTTTCGGCGTTCAATTGGTCGCGATCCAAAAACCCATTTACACAACTTTCATCACGCCGATGGACGCGCAGATGTCGCAAAGCTATTGGAATAAATTGCGGCCCGATGCCTTGATCTTCGATCCGACGGTTTACCGCGCACCCACTGTCTTTGGACGGTTCACAGATTCATCGCCATCGTGGTATCAAACGTCGCCGGAATTTCAGGCCTTGGCCAGCGCACCCGATCCGTTCAAACTTCGCGCGGCGGGATTCGATTACACGTATTTTGACAGCGATTACTGGAACAACATGACGCCTGCCGAACAAGCCTTGTTCAAAAATGAATGTGTAAAACAAATCGCGCAAACGAATGGCATTCACAGCGAAAAAGATTATCGCAAGGATTTCCGCCGCTTGCTGGATATTCGCGATTGCAAACAAACACCCTGAGTTTCGGGACGCGGATTTTTAGTTTGGGGGCTATCGAGACAGAATTTCAGCCG
>JAMDBC010000177.1 GCA_023484185.1 Chloroflexota bacterium
ACCCCTGATTTAGAAAATTTACCCTTTTTCCGTACTAAGTTCTTGCCGAGACACCTCCTCCACAAAAGGGTAAATTTTCTAAATCAGGGGTATACAAGCAAGATTGTACGCTTTAGTAACATTAATCACAAGTTAAAATCGAGGCAAACTTACATGACAAAAGTCACAATTTTCAGGTTGGTAGATATAAAAATTTCGAACTCATTTCACATCTCAGATTTGCTTTTTCATAATATAAATGGGATAGAATCAGGTGGGTTTCGTGACAAATGTCTGAGCAATTTTCAGCATTCATTAATGTCATCATGTAGAATGAGACTGTTATAATATTTTCTTCAATCAATCCTCGGAGGTTTCCCATGGGACGTACGAAATTCATCATCGGCGGCTTGTTGATCTTGGGTGCGGTCATTTACCTGATCTTCTCATCCACACAGGCCAGCGCTGAATACTTTATGACCGTTGACGAACTCAACGCCAAAGGCGCGAGCATTGTTGGGCAGAACGTGCGTCTCTCCGGCGCAGTTGTCGGCGATACCATCCAATATGATCCAAAGACCTTGACACTGAGTTTTCAAATTGCCCACGTAACAGGCGACAACAATCAGGTCGAGGCGCAGGGCGGACTGGCCACCGTTTTACACGCGGCAGTCATCGACCCGAACCGGGCGCGCATCAAAGTGGTTTACAGCGGTCCCAAACCTGACCTGCTCAAGAACGAGGCCCAGGCTATCATGACCGGCCAGTTGGGTTCGGATGGCGTTTTCCATGCCGATGAACTTCTGCTTAAATGTCCAACCAAATATCAAGACGCCGTACCATCGCAGACAGCCAACTAATATTACAAAACCTGACAGGAGGCCTGTCAGGTTTTGTTGCAAGTCCCCAGTAGGAGATATCTATGCTCGCTGAAATTGGTTATGGTATTTTAGTGGTTGCTTTTTTTGTTGCGCTTTATAGTGTGGGCGCGGCCATTTATGGTGACAGAAAAAAATCAGCCGCTATTGTTGAATCTGCGCGGCGCGCCATGTTATTGCTGTGGCCCCTCATTACACTATCTGCCGCCTGTTTGATCTATCTGCTCGTCACCAATCACTTTGAAGTTTCGTTTGTTTATGAAGTGACCAGCCGCAGTATGCCGACCTACCTTAAGATTACCGCCTGGTGGGGCGGACAAGCCGGTTCACTCGTTTTCTGGTCATGGCTCATGTCGGCCTTCGCTTCGCTGGTCACCCTCCGCAAATGGGACCGCGACCGCGAGTTCCTGCCGTGGGTGATTGTGGTCACTTCCATTACAACGGCCTTTTTCATTGGCCTGGCGGTTTTCTACGAGAATCCCTTTGCCTTCATGTGGTTTGATAAGGCCGGACAGGTTGTCAAGGCCATGTTCCAACCGATCGGGACAACTCCTGTTCCCCTACCGGCCGATGGGAATGGTCTCAATCCATTGCTGCGCCATCCCGGCATGATCATCCATCCGCCGATGTTGTACCTCGGCTTTGTATCCTTTGTAATCCCCTATGCCTTCGCAATGGCTGCCCTCATCACTGGCCGCACCGATGATCGTTGGATTCGCATTACCCGCCGCTGGACATTGGTAGCATGGCTATTCCTGTCTGCCGGTCTCGTACTCGGCAGCCGCTGGGCTTATGATGTGCTTGGCTGGGGCGGCTTCTGGGGCTGGGACCCTGTCGAGATCGCGGCCCTCATGCCCTGGCTGACCGGAACCGCTTTCCTGCATTCCGTCATGATCCAGGAAAAACGGGGAATGCTCAAGCACTGGAATATGATCCTGATCATCCTGACTTATGCGCTGGTCATCTTCGGAACATTCCTGACCCGTTCCGGCGTGCTGTCATCGGTACATGCCTTCGCCCAAAGCGCGATCGGCCCGGCCTTCTTTGCGTTCATCGGCATCACTTTCATTACATCCATTGCACTGGTGATCTATCGCTGGCCTGAACTGCGCGGCGAGACTGAGATGAAATCCATGCTCTCGCGCGAGGCCTTATTCCTGCTCAACAACCTGCTTTTTATGAGCATACTGGTTGTATGCTTCTGGGGTGTGATCTTTCCGCTTATCTCTGAACTCGTCACCGGACAAAAGATTACAGTTGGCCCGCCGTTCTACCTGAGAGCCACCGGACCGCTTTTCGCTGGCTTGATGTTCCTGATGGGCATCGCCCCACTCTCTGCCTGGGGACATTCAACGCTAACCACTCTGGGCCGCGCTTTATGGAAATCTGCGGTGGCCGCGCTTGTCATTACTGTGATTCTGTTCTTCACATATACAAAGAACGCCATCGCGCTGACCGGCTTCTTCCTGATCGCCTTCGTCTTATTGGTGACTTTGGTTGAGTTCTGGCGCGCAACCTTGGCGCGCATGAAGTCTCAAAACGAAAACTTCCTCCTCGCTCTGTGGACTCTGGTGGGACGCAACCGCCGGCGCTATGGCGGCTACGTGATTCATGTCAGCATGATGTTGATGGCCATCGGCATTCTCGGCATTAATGTCTTCCAGATCGATACCCAGCAAAGCCTGTCGCAGGGACAATCCATAAGCATCGGCGATTACACATTGACTTTCAACGATCTCAAGCAATTCCCCAACATGGTGAATGGACAAGAGGAACGTTATGTCAACCGCGCCGAGATCAGTCTCTCCGAAAATGGCAAGTTCTTGACAGTCTTGTATCCACGCTATGACGTTTACCCTGATGGACAGCCAATGACCATCCCCGGTTTATATAGCACACTCAAAGGTGATGTTTATGTGATCCTGGTGAATTGGGAAGGCTCATCGGCGAATCTGGCGCCATTCAAGGTCTTCATTAACCCGTTGATCAATTGGCTGTGGATCGGCAGCATCCTGTTCATCTTCGGTATCTTGATTGCCGCCTGGCCGGAACGCGAAGCCGAACTGGTGACTGCTCGTTCACAACGAGCGCATCAAACCAGTGCAGCGGATTAACCGGTAATGCGTAACGAGTAAAAAGGAAATACTCATGGAATTCAAACTCAGCAACAAAAACTTACGCATTACGTTCTTCGTCTTACTTGCAATTGCGCTCGCCTTTTTCATAGCGAGTCAAATTTATCGCCCCGCGCTGGCGCAAAACCCAACGCCCACCGACGATGAAGTCAATCGCATTGCGCACCAGTTATACTGTCCGGTCTGCGAGAATACGCCGTTGGATGTATGTCCTACCGAGGCTTGCCGCCAGTGGCGCGACCTGATCCGCCAGCAGCTCTCTCAGGGTTGGACGGAAGATCAGATCAAACAATATTTCATTGACCAGTATGGCGTGCGCGTGGTGGGCGAACCGCCTGCCACCGGATTGAATTGGCTGATATATGTCCTGCCTCCCCTCATTATATTGGCAGGAGCCTTCATACTTTTCCGCGCGCTGCGAGCGTGGACAAAGTCGTCGAAAGCCTCAGCCGCTACCGGGTCCGAGATTGAAGCGCCGAAGGATGAATACGTCGCGCGATTGGAAGAAGAGTTAAAGAAAAGAAAATAATCAATGCTCATCTGTGCCTGCGGCACTGGCGCAGGCAAGCCGCCGTCCTCGGCGCAGGGAGCTGGCACCAGGAGAATGTTATGAATGAAATCAAAGAAACGGCCCCGCGCCGCGGCGTCCCGATCTGGGCACAGATCATCGTTTGGACTCTGTTGGTCGCACTGCTCGTGCTGGTTGCAGTTGGACTCAACCGCGCCCAACAGGGACAGGTTCAAAAAGGCGACAAGATCAATGATTTAACCCTGACGCTTTTCAGCGGTTATGAATATAACGGCGCCAATCAGGTGAAGCTTGCAGACCTGAGCGGCAAAGTGGTGGTGGTCAACTTCTGGGCTTCGTGGTGCAAACCCTGCGAGCAGGAAGCTGCCGATCTCGAAAAAGCCTGGGAACTTTATAAAGGCGGTGGCAAAGTCGTCTTCATCGGTGTGGACTATGTGGACACCGAACCTGAAGCGCGCGCTTATCTCAAAAAATTTGGCATTACCTTCTCCAATGGTCCCGACCTCGGCACAAAGATATCGCAGATGTTCCGCATCAAAGGCGTGCCGGAGACGTACTTTATTGATCAGAAGGGCGTGCTGCAATATGTTCAGATCGGCCCGTTCACGTCGGTAGCCGACATTCAATCCATCATTGACCCATTGCTGAAATAGGAGCGGACATGGACATCGGCGCAATTCTTATACTTCTCGCCCTGCTCATAGGTGTCGGCTTATATCTGGCCGCGCCGCTGATGAACAAACGCGTCCGCCGCGTCACAGAAGACTCTCAGGAAGCATCCACCCTGATGGCCGAACGCGACCGCGTGATCAACTCGCTTCAGGAATTGGACTTCGATTTCAAGCTCGGAAAGATTCCCGATGAAGACTATCCACATCAACGCGCGGAACTGCTGCAAAAAGGCGCGGATGTTTTAAAGAAGCTGGACGCTTTGAAAGCCGCCTCTTCGTCCGGACCCGACGCGGAGGCTCGCCTCGAAAAAGCGGTTGCCGCCCGCCGCGCCGACTCGGCCACAGATGCATCCAAACCCGAGCCGGTCAGCGACGACGAGATCGAATCAATGCTGGCCGCGCGTCGCAAAGCGCGTGGCGAAAAATCATCCGGGTTCTGCCCGCGTTGCGGCAAGCCGGTTCTGGTCAGCGACAAGTTTTGTCCCAACTGTGGAAAAGCCATCAACTAACGTGATACGTAATCCGTAAACCGTATGCGTAGTTCGTTTTACGCTGCACGAATTACGCAACAGGAAACCTCATGAAACTTCGTTACGCAATTCTTTTCATCTTCACGGCCGTCTTGTTGAGCGCCTGTACCCTCGCGTCTGATATTACCCCGCCGCCCGATTACATTGCTCCCACGCCCATGCCAACGCTGGGCGCATTATTCCCAGCCAGCGCGCCCAATGTACAAAACGGCGCCACTATTTTTGCAACAGAATGCGTTCCCTGCCACGGTAATCAGGGTTTGGGTGATGGCCCACAGAGTCAACAACTGCCTGTCCCCGTACCAGCCATCGGCATGGCTGAAAAAGGACAACTGGCTTCGCCCGCGGAATGGTTCACAGTTGTCACACGCGGCAACATGGATCGCTTCATGCCTCCCTTCGCGGATAAGTTGAGCGACCAGGAACGCTGGGATGTCGTCTCCTACGCGATGACTTTGCACACAACACCCGATCAGATCGCACAGGGCAAGTCGCTCTTTGATACCAATTGTCCGAACTGCGCTGCTAAATTCACGAACCAGGAAAAAATGTCTGCGCTTTCCGAGGCCGATCTAATTGGCATCATCCGCAAAGGCAACGGCGATATTCCTGCCTTTGGAAGCAATTTCTCCGATGCCGACGCGTCTGCTGTGGCCGCTTATCTGCGGACTTTAACCTTCGCTGCACCCACGCCTCCGACTGCCACGCCGACAACGGCCTCCGTTTCAACGGAGGCAGCCACAACTGTCAACGGGACTCCGTCAACGCCGGGAACTCCGGCGACGCCCGCAGTTTCAGAAACGGGAACCGTTCAATCGTCCGCGACTGGAGCGGCGACACAGGCAACAACTGGCACGCCGGGCACGCCTGCTGCCAGCGTTGGAAATATCAGCGGCACCGTCCAGATGGCAAGCGGCGCCAGCCTGCCCACCAACATGGTGGTCACTCTGCGCGGCTTTGACCACGCTCAAGATCCGACAACCAAAACGACCTCCCCGCAGGAAGTTTTGACAAAGACCGGAACTGTTGCGGCCGATGGCGCATTTGTATTCGAGAACGTAGACTTGCCGGTCAATCGCATCTATGTTGCCGAGGTCAGCTACTCGGGCGTTCAATACCAGTCAGATTTTACGGCTGTCAAAGCCGGCGATACAAAACTCAGCCTGCCCGCCGTAAAATTATATGAAACGTCTTCAGACACCAACTTGTTGACTGTTGAGCAAGTCCATCTCTACAGCGACTTTGCCACACAGGGCACGGCACAGTTCATCGAGATTTATTCATTCTCGAACAACAGCGACAAGGCTGTGATCATCTCAACTGACGGTTCGAGCATCCCGTTCATCAAACTGCCGGACGGCGCACAAGGCGCCGGTTATCAAGCCGGACAAAACAGCGCCCCATTTGTCTCCGCCGATAAGGGCGTGGCAGTTGTGCCAAGCGACACGCCATATTCGATCATTGGTTTCTTCACCCTTCCGTATGACAAGCAACAAGTGGTGGTCAATCAACCCTTTGCCATCAACGCGGCGTCGGTGCTTCTGCTCATCCCGGAAGGCATGACAGTGGATAGCAAGCAATTGACCAATGCAGGAGTGCAGACAATCCAGAATAATAATTACCAGGAGTTCTCCGCCAAAAACTTTAAAGCAGGCGACACACTGAGCTTTACCGTCAGCGGTTCGCCTAAAGCAGACAGCTCCACAACGACTACGCCCAACACGCAACAGGGCCTGTTGTTTGGTGCGGGTGCGCTCGGCCTGGCTTTGATCGTGGCTGGCGTGTGGCTCTATCTGCGTGACCGCAGACGCGGCGAAGAAGATGACGAGGAAAACGAGTTCGAATCGGCAGACGAGGTAATGGACGCCATGCTGTCCCTCGATGATCTGCACCGCGCAGGAAAGATCTCGGACGAGGCTTATCAAAAACGCCGCGATGAATTAAAGGAAATTTTGAAAGAGATGAGTTAAGGTGATTAGGAATTAGGCGATCAGGGATTAGGCTCTTCCCTGATACCTGATACCTGATACCTGATACCTGAACATGATCACTGTCAAAAAACTAGTCAAACGTTTTGGTATGAAGACCGTCCTGCGCGGCGTGGACTTTGAAGTCCAACCCGGTGAGTTCGTCGCGTTGCTCGGTCCCAACGGCGCAGGCAAGACCACCTTCCTGCGCATCCTGGCCTCGCTCTCGCGTCCATCGCTCGGCGAAGTGCATGTTGCAAATTATCGCCTCCCGCATCAAGCCGCGGCTGTCCGCGCCCGTTTGGGCGTGGTCTCGCATTTGCCTTTGCTCTACGGCGATCTGACCGCCGAGGAAAATCTGCAGTTTTACGCGCATATGTACAACGTTGCGAATTACGCATCACGGATCACGGAGGTCCTTGAGTTGGTAGGACTTGAAAATCGAAGACGCGATCTCGTGCGTACATTTTCGCGCGGCATGCAACAACGCCTCGCCATCGGGCGCGCCGTGATCCATGACCCGGAAGTGATGCTCTTCGATGAGCCTTACACGGGTCTCGATCAGGATGCCTCGTCCATGCTGGATGAAGTGCTTCGCTCCGTCGCCGCAAAAGGACGCACAGTGGTAATGACCTCGCACGATCTGGCGCGCGCCGAAGACCTTGCAACCCGCTTTGACATTCTCTCGCGCGGTGTGATAACGGCGTCTGCAACTCACAAGCAGTTGGGCAAAAACAACCTGCTCACTTTCTACAAGAATGCGCTGGCAGGTTGACATGGCTTCCAAAACACGTATCGCTGATCTCAAAGTCACGAATGCCAGCTTCTCCAGGGCCATTGCCGCCGTGGTCTGGAAGGACTTGTCCGCTGAGTTTCGCTCGCGCGAACTTTTTTCGGCGATGCTGGTCTTTTCCCTGCTGGTCATTTTGATCTTCAACTTTGCCCTCGAGTTGGATATCAAAACACGTCAGTCCGTGACTTCGGGCGTGCTGTGGGTCACTTTTGCCTTTGCCGGCACCCTCGGCCTCAACCGTTCCATGGCCGTTGAAAAAGATCGCGGCTGTCTCGACGGACTCTTGCTCGCGCCCGTTGATCGCGCCGCCATCTACTTTGGCAAAGCCATCAGCAACCTGGTCTTCATGTTGATCGTCGAAGCCATCGTTCTGCCGGTTTACTCGTTTCTGTACGCGGTCAATCTATTCCAACCCGGACTTTTGCTTGTGATCCTGCTCGGCTCGATTGGCTACGTGGCGGTTGGAACTTTGCTGGCCAGCATGGCGGTCCAAACCCGCACGCGGGATGTGCTCCTGCCAATTTTGCTGTTCCCGGTTGTCATCCCGGTCTTGATCGCTTCCGTCAAAGCCAGCGGCGGATTCTTAACCGGCGCGGACTTTGCAACCGAGATCATGCCGTGGATCAATCTGCTTTTGGTGTATGATGTGATCTTCACCGCCATTGCGTTCATGACGTTTGATTATGTTGTGGAAGAATAATCAATTTACTAACCTACTGAAGGAGTCTCTATGCAGACCAAACCAATCGCTCTCAAAGTTCTCGATATTGCATCCATCCTCCTGCTGGCCGTCGCCACTTATCTGGCTCTTTTCTACGCGCCCACAGAAGCCGTGATGGGACAAGTCCAGCGCGTTTTTTATTTTCACATCGGCACAGCCTGGGTCGGCTTGCTGGGATTTATCCTGGCCGCGGTGGTAGGCATCCTCTACCTCGTAACGCATGATCAGAAATGGGACATCATCGAAATAGCCGCGGTTGAGATCAGCCTGGTATTCTTTTTGATCACCATCATGCTTGGCTCGATCTGGGCGCGTCCAGTTTGGAACACCTGGTGGACATGGGATCCGCGTCTCACCACCGCCGCCATCACCGAATTGATCTACATTGCCTACTTCATGCTGCGCGAAGGCATCGAAGACCCTGATCGCCGCGCCCGCTTCGGCGCAGTGTATACCATTCTGGGCGGTGTCAGCGCGCCGATCACATTTATGGTCATCCGCCTGGTTCGCAGTATTCACCCGGTCATCATCGCTGGCGGCGATCCCAGCGTGCAGGGCACCTTTGCCATGACAGCCGGAATGAAAGTTGCTTTCTTCTTCGCACTGTTCGCCTTCACCGTCATCTTCATTGATCTGTTCTGGAATCGCATCCGCCTCGGCAACCTGGCCGCCAAAGTCGAACAGCTCAAACTGAATGTCATGAACTAGGAGCACATCATGTTCTTTCAAGATGCCACCCCCGATACTTCCAGCTACATGATCCTCGGCTATACCATTTTTTTCATCGTCATGGCGATCTATCTCATCAGCTTCTACGTCCGCTCGCGCAATCTCAAGCAGGACATGTCCATGCTTGAAAGCATGAAACCCGAAAGCAAGATGATAAAGAGTAAAGCAGCAACAAGCAATGTAGCAGCAAGCAAAACGACAGCAAAGAAACCCGCAAAAGCAAAAACGAGCAAGCCAAAAGCATCTTTATCGAAAACGAAGAAAAAGAGGCTCTCAGGGAATCGCCGTGATTAAAATCTTTTGGACACGGATTACACAGATCCGCTACGCGCACGGAAAAACACGGATCTTTTATTGCTTTTTCCGTGAGACTCCGTGAAATCCGTGGCATCCGTGTACAAAATCACGGCAACTCCTAATGAACCGAAAAAGAAATACAGTAATTCTCAATATAAACCATGTCATTGCCTGCACTGCGACGAAGGAGTGCAGGCACACGTGCGAGACGGCGTTCTCCCGAAGGGGTCGAAGCAATCCCCTGTTTTGACGAGGAGATTGCTTCGCAAAAAACGCTCGCAATGACATATTGAAAATTGCTGAAAGAAATAGCTGCAAATCGAATGGAGTCCGCTATAATGAAAGCAGACTCCATTTTTTATGGCAACGCGACGCGCGACCTTTCGGCCCGGGCTATTCGTCATCCTGCTGACCTTGATGGGTCTGACGCTTCTTCCTGTGACCTCCAGCCGGGCCGCCGAATCCGCGGCTCCATCCGGCCCCGACCGCGTCTCCACCATCACCGTGGACTACACAGTCTACGATTGGTGGATGGCCACCTGGGATAAGAACGCATTTGTTTGCTCGATCACAGTTGATCACGAAGACCAGCCGACATTGGGGGAAGTCTACCGAGATTGCGATCAAACCGTCTACGACACATGGAAAGCTCAAAAGCCCTGCATTGGCAATGACTGTACGGGCTATTACGTTTATATGGTACAGGCGCGCCAATCACAAAGAGAGATGATGGTTAAACTGCCGCCGCCCACAGTGACGCTATCGCTCGAAAATTGCGCGCCCGTTCCCAGGTCCGGCACGAACATCTGCGAAACGATTCCAACCCTCATGCTCACTGGCCAGGAACCGCTTCCCAACGAACACACCCTGCGCATCGAGGGCACGATGGATGGCACGCCCTTCTCCTGTGATCCCACCTGCAAATTGCGCCTGGCCCCCACCGATGACAACGGCGTCAAGCTGGAGTTTTGGGCGTGGTCGAGTTACGGCGATAGCAGCCAAGCCTTCAGCGGGCAGGTACGCGTCGCGCTCGCAGACGCTGGCAACCCCGATCAATCTTCGTGGTATGTAGACGTGCTTTCGAGCCAGTGGCAGGGCGTTCACGTTGCATCCTGTTCTGACACCTGGGGATCGTTTCCTCCTGTCGGTGGACCACCCACCTGGTTGGTCACGCCGAAAGATGCCGCCGATTTAAGCAGTGATATTCCTTACAATTATCTATCCGCCAACCTGATCCTGCAAGGCGCAGTAGATGCCAGCGGCTGTCCCGATGGCGGACTCCTGCCCAATGGCGGCGCCAACACTTGCGGAATCGAAGCGGCGCGCGGCGCAGTGGACGATTGGCAAAACCAATTCGATTCACTGATACTGGATACATCGCAAAAGACCGACGTCCCTGCCCAATTGCTCAAGAACCTGTTCGCGCGCGAAAGCCAGTTCTGGCCGGGAGTTTTCAAAGCCAGCACTGACGCGGGCCTCGGCCAACTCACCGAGAATGGCGCAGATACCGCCCTCTTATGGAATCCATCTTTTTACGGCCAATACTGTCCGCTCGTGCTTTCATCAGACGCATGCAGCCTGGGTTATGTACATCTTAAGACGGCGGATCAATTGCTTTTGCGACAGGCATTGGTCGGCAGTGTCAACGCCACCTGCCAAAATTGTCCGCTTGGGATTGATTTGAGTCAGGCCAACTTCAGCGTGGCTGTCTTCGCACATACCCTGCTCGCCAGTTGTGAACAGACCGGGCAGGTCATTCAGAATAACACGGGAAAATTACCGGGCAATGTAGCGTCGTACGAAGATTTGTGGAAGTTCACTTTGGTGAACTACAATGCCGGTGCGGGCTGTCTCGGTTTGGCAGTAAATGAAACCTGGACCGCTGAACATAAACTCACTTGGGATGGGCTTTCATCGCATCTTACCAGTGTCTGTGCGCCGACCGCGAAGTATGTAAACGAAATCAGTCAGTAAAGGATGCACCGTGAAAAAGATTTTACAGATTCTAACCTTATCGCTCATTCTTGGACTTCTAGCGGGATGCAGTCCGAAAGAGTCGAATCTCACCGATGCCAATAACGGCCAACCTGCCACGATCAAAGTGGGCGGCAGGATCATAGTTGAATTGGCATCAAATCCGTCCACCGGCTTTACGTGGGAAGCATCCGACCTCGACACATCCGTGCTCAGACAACTAGGCGAACCAGAATATAAGCCTGCTAGTTCCACTCCACTGCCCGGCTCAGGCGGCACGCAAGTCCTGCGCTTCGAAGCCGTTGCCCCCGGCACAACCACGCTGACTCTGATCTACCATCGCACGTTTGAAACCAATGTGCCACCGGCAAAAACATATACGATAAAAGTCACTGTCGAAAAGTGAGCCTAAAAGCGGAGGTGATGACCTCTGCTTTTTTATTCTGTGTTAAACTAGCGCCATGTTGTCATTGCGAGCGAATGAAATGAGCGAAGCAATCTCGTCTTTCGCGAGGAGATTGCCACGTCGGCCTTCGGCCTCCTCACAATGACATTTTGATTCTCGGAGGCCCACATGCTGACTCTCACTGAAAAGATCCTCTTTGCAATTGCAGTTCTCGTCTCGCTTTATTTCACCTGGCGCGGCGTTGAACGCATCATCAAAAATATTTCCAGCGGACAGGGCAAGCCCGATTGGAAAGCCGCGTTCAAGAGAATTTCCGAGGTTGTTGCTGAAGTTCTTCCGCTGCGACCTGTTTTTAAATTTCGCTTTTGGCCCAGCCTGCTCCACGCCCTCATCGGCTGGGGCTTTCTTGTTTTTCTGCTGGTCAATCTTTCAGATGTGATCAACGCTTACACCGGTTTTAGCATCCTCCATCAGACCGGATTATTCGGGGACGTTTACAGACTCTGCGCAGACATCGCCAACGTGCTCATTCTGGTCGGCATGCTCGCCATGGTCATCCGCCGCTTCGTTCTTCGACCTGCTACTCTGTCCACGCGCGCGACAACTTTGCTCGACCCGAAAGCGCGTTTTGGCATCGGCCGCGACTCGGCCATTGTCGCGGCATTTATCATCATCCACAACGCATCACGATATTTTGGTGAGTCGTTTCATTTGGCATTAAACGGAACTGCTGACAGTTGGCAACCGACCATTTCAATGGTCGCCCGCTTATGGTCCGGCGCGAACGCGAATGCACTTGTCATCGGTGAACACGCCATGTTCTGGCTGTCGCTCGGTGCAGTGGTCGCGTTCCTGCCATATTTCCCGTATTCAAAACACATCCATCTTTTCTTCGCGCCGTTGAACATTTGGATGAAGCCGCAGAGACGATCCATCGGCGAATTGAACTACATCAATCTCGACGATACTTCGATTGAACAGTTTGGCGCGGCGACTGTGAAGGATTTGGGCTGGGAACAAGTGATGGATAGTTACGCCTGCATCATGTGCCTGCGATGCCAGGAAGTCTGCCCAGCCTATAACACCGGAAAAGTTTTGTCGCCTGCCGCGTTGGAGATCAATAAGCGCTACAACTTTAATCACGGCGGCGGCACGGACGTCCCAATGCTGAATTTAATTTCGGAAGAAGCCGTATGGGCCTGCACATCCTGCGGTGCGTGCGTGGATATTTGTCCGGTGGGCAACGAACCGATGCGCGACATTCTCGAAGTGCGCCGTAATCTTTCGATGATGGAAAGCAAATTCCCGAAGCAGTTGGAGACGGCCTTCAAAGGCATGGAACGCAATGCCAACCCGTGGAATGTTTCGCGAGCTGACCGCATGAAATGGGCCGATGGATTGAACGTGCCGACCGTCGAGAAAAATCCAGAGCCGGAAATTTTGTGGTGGGTCGGCTGTGCGGCCGCGACGGATGCACGCGCACAAAAAACAGCACAGGCCTTTGCAAAAATCCTGAACGCGGCGGGAGTCAATTACGCCGTGCTCGGGCAGAACGAACAATGCACCGGCGATTCCGCTCGCCGCGCCGGGCGCGAAGATATTTTCTTTGGGCTGGCTTCGGCAAATGTCGAGATTTTGCACGAGGTCAAACCAA
>JAMDBC010000158.1 GCA_023484185.1 Chloroflexota bacterium
AAGGTGCTGGACAGTGTCCATCAGAAAGCGCTGGCGGGAGGAAACTTCAACGCTGCGGTTTGCACCGATTGTCATAATCCGCATCAGCAGACGCGTATCACCGACAAAACGACCGGCGCGCTTTTGCCGGAAGCCCGTTTGCGCATCCCGCAGACTTGTGCGCGTTGCCACAGCGCCATTTACGATGCTTACAAGAACAGCGTGCATGGCAAGGCTTTAACTGTGCAGGGAAACCTGGATGTACCGACTTGTATTGATTGTCACGGAGTACATAATATTCAAGACCCAACAACAGTCCAGTTCCGCAATGACACGCCGTTATTGTGCGCCAAGTGCCACACGAACCCGGCGATCATGGATAAGTATGGAATTTCGACTCGGGTTTTGAACACCTATGTGTCGGATTTCCATGGAACGACTGTGACGCTTTTTGAGCAGATCTCGCCGAATACCCCCACCAACAAGCCGGTCTGCACGGATTGTCATGGCGTACATAACATTTCCAATGTAAATGACCCCGCTACGGGAATCTCGATCAAGAAAAACCTTCTTGTTAAATGCCAGCGTTGCCACCCGAATGTGACGACTGAAAACTTTACCGATGCGTGGATGAGTCACTACGTTGCCAGCCCCGATAAATTTCCTCTTGTCTATTATGTGAACCTGTTCTACAAGTTCCTCATTCCTGCGGTCATCGGCGGCATGTTGCTGTTCGTGATCACGGACTTTATCAGACGAATGATCGAAGCGCGGAAAGGACACAAGAAAAATGGCTAAGAAAACTTCTGCTTCCGTGCAGCCGCGTGCGTACGTTCGTTTTTCGATGGCTGACCGCGTTCAGCATCTGGTGATGTTGTTATCGTTCACGATACTGGGCATCACCGGCCTGGTACAGAAATATCCATTGAGTTCCATTTCGTTATTCATTATCCGTTTGTGGGGCGGCGTGGAAAATATCCGCGCCACACATCGTGTGGCTGCCACAATGTTGATGCTGGTCGCGATTTATCACCTCATTGGTTTTGGATATAAGTTGTTTGTCCTGCATGAGCGCGTCACCATGCTGCCAAGTTTTCAGGATGTCAAAGACGCCTGGATGGCCTTTACATATAACATCGGCCTCGGCAAGTCCCGTCCGCAGATGGGACGTTATACATTCGAAGAAAAGGCTGAATACTGGGCGTTGGTGTGGGGCACAATCATCATGGGCATAACCGGCTTCATGATGTGGAATCCGCTGGTGACGGTCAAGTTATTCCCCGGTGATTTTATTCCGGCAGCCAAGGCTGCGCATGGCGCCGAAGCCGTGTTGGCTGTGCTGGCCATAATCGTTTGGCACATGTACGGCGTTCACCTCAAGCGTTTTAACAAAGCCATGTGGACCGGCCGCCTGACCGAGGAAGAAATGCTCCACGAACATCCGCTTGAATTGGCGGATATCAAGGCTGGCATGGCCCACCGCACGCCGGATGCGGCCACACTTCGCAAACGCCAGAGGATCTATTATCCAATTGCGACCGTGCTTGGGATTGGGATGCTCTTTGCGGTGTATGGATTCGTCAACGGAGAGCAGACGGCCATCACGACTGTTCCGCCGCAGGTCCCGACAATTGCAGTGTATGTTCCGGAGACTCCGACTCCGCTTCCACCAACGCCGACCCCGGCTCCAACGGTTGAAGCCTCGGGCGGCGCACCCGCGTCCCTGACCTGGACCGAAGTCGGCCCGATCTTCGCGGCGAAATGCCTCACGTGTCATGGCGCGGCTGCCACAGCCGGGCTTAGTCTGAGTACGTTTGCAGACGCGATGAAGGGCGGGAAGGATGGCCCGGTCATCGTCCCGAATGATGCGGCGGACAGCAAGCTGTTTATAATTCAGTCCGCGGGAGGCCACCTCGGGCAATTGTCCGCCGATGAACTGGCAACTGTCAAAGCCTGGATCAATGCGGGCGCACCTGAAAAATAACTTTTGAACTTGCGCGGAGTCTCCGCGTTTCAAATTGTAGGAGGAGGTATTTTGTGAAATTTAGAGAACGTATCAAGAAGTTTTTCTTTCCACCGACCGGATCGCCGCGCTGGATGTTAATATTGCCGTACGGGATCCTTGGCATCTTAACACTAGCATTGCTTGTTGGCGGGGCATACACTTGGGATTATACAAACTCACCAACTTTCTGCGGCACATCATGCCACACGATGCCGCCTGAATTTGCGGCTTATCAGGCTTCACCTCACGCGCGCGTGGCCTGTGTGGAATGCCACATCGGACGTGAGTTTATTGGAAATCAGCTATTTCGTAAGGCGGGCGACCTCAGACATGTTATTGCTATGACCTTTACGACTTACGAATACCCCATCATGGCCGGTAATATGCGCCCGGCACGGGATACTTGTGAGAAATGTCATACGCCCGAGAAATTTTCCGATGACAGTCTGCGGGTAATCTATCATTTCCAGCCTGATAAGGAAAATACCCCTTATAGTGTCAATCTGGTGCTTAAGACGGGCGGTGGGACCAAGCGTGAGGGATTGGGCCGCGGCATCCACTGGCACATCGAGAATCAAGTCTATTATTATGCCACCGATAAATTGGATCAGAGCATCCCTTATGTCCGTGTTATTAACGACGACGGCAGTGTGCAAGAGTACAAGGATGTGACTTCCAACTTTGATCCATCTAAAGTGGATCCAAACCAGCTCAAACGAGTAGACTGCATTACCTGCCACAATCGCATTACTCACCGCGTTTATACACCCGAGGAGTCGGTTGACCGATCGATGCAAGCTGGAACAATATCCACTGACATTCCCTTTATTCGCCGCCAGGCTGTAGAAGTTCTACGCGCAGAGTATGCCACTCAGCAGGCCGGGATTGCCGGGATAGAGAAACTGGCTGACTATTACAAGTCCAACTATCCTGATTATTATGCTGCCAATACAGATAAAATCGATGCGGCGCTCAAAGAGCTGGTACAGATATTCAACGACTCGGTCTTCCTGGATCAGAAATCGGATTGGAACGCTCATCCAAATAACATTGGTCACTTTGATTCAGCTGGCTGCTTCCGCTGTCATGATGGGAAACATCTGGACTCTAATCAGAAAGCCATTCCTCTTGAATGCAACCTGTGTCACTCGATCCCGGTCGTCAGCAAACCACAGGATTTTGTGACCAAGATCGAGATCAGCAAAGGTCCTGAACCCGAGTCTCATTTGAATTCAAACTGGATCAGCCTGCACAACAAAGCCTTTGATGCCACCTGTTCGAACTGCCATACAACTGAAGGGGCGGGTACCACTTCTAATACATCCTTCTGCTCAAACAGTGCCTGTCATGGTAATGTCTTTAGTTATGCTGGATTCGATGCCCCAGCATTACGGGAAATCCTTCAGGCTCAACTGCCCACTCCAGAACCCACTCAAGCACCTGTACCTGTGGTCGGAAATCCAACTTACAATGCAAATATCAGGCCGCTGTTCAGCGCCAAGTGCATGGTATGCCATCAGGGCGCTTCAGCCCCCAAAGGACTCGACTTGACCAGTTATAACAATATTATGAAAGGCGGCGCAGATGGTGTTGTCGTTCTCCCTAATGACCCAGCCAATAGTCTGTTGGTAAAAATTCAAAGTTCCAAACACTTTGCTAATTTTTCCGCCGATGAGCTTGCCCTCATAAAGAAATGGATTGATGCTGGCGCGCCTGAGCAGTAATGTGATGGGATCAATTTGAGAATAATGTACATGAACTGTATGCTGTATAACGCGGGTAGAAGATAGTTTGACAGAATAGTCTCCACTGCGCTGAACTAATACCAAGCGGTGAATATATAGACAGACAATAAAATTTTCTGGCATTCGGATAAAAAGGAGCGTGCAAATGGAAGACAAGAAAGATGTATCACGACGGGATTTCATGAAGCTGACCATAGCAGCCATCGGCGGAGTGATTGGCCTTTCCTGGGCAGTCCCCGCAATTGCTTATGTTGTGGAACCTGCTCTTAAGAGTTCTCAAGGCGAGAGCTGGATCCAGCTAGGCTCTACAGCCAAAATCGAAATCGGCGTGCCCACATTGTTCAAAGTCAATATCCAGCGGCAGACTGGCTGGGTGACTAATGAGGAGGAATTGGCTGTTTATATTCTGACTCAGGATGGGCGCGATTTTGTTGCGATGTCAAATGTATGCACGCACCTTGGTTGTCGCGTTCGATGGATTGCGGAGCAAAATAATTTTGTCTGCCCATGTCATAATGGGGTTTTTGATAAAGAGGGGAAGGTATTGGCCGGTCCACCACCTCGTCCATTGAATCGGTACGAGGTTAAAGTTGAAAACGATCAATTGTTCATTTTGGGAGGTTAGAATGCTACTCAAATTTGCAGATTGGCTGGATGAGCGCGTCGGGTGGCGCCAGGTCTGGGGTGTGATATTCCTGCGCCAAATCCCGAAGGTTAATTGGTTCTATACTTTGGGAAGCGCGACCCTGTTTCTTGCTGTAAATCAGGCAGTCACAGGAATTTTGCTGACCTTATATTATGTCCCTACGCCTGATCATGCATATGACAGTGTTCAATACATCACAACACAGGTCGCGATGGGTTGGCTAATTCGTGGACTGCACCATTGGGGAGCGAGCGCCATGGTTGTGGTAGTAGTGCTGCATATGCTGCGCGTGATCTTCTATGGTGCTTACAAATATCCTCGTGAAGTAACTTGGATCACTGGCGTGGCACTTCTTCTGGTTGTTATCGGTTTTGGTTTCACCGGCTATTTACTCCCCTGGGATCAGAAAGCCTATTGGGCTACCACAGTGGGAACTCGCATTGCAGGTACACCCCCAATTATCGGAGATTACCTGTTAAGAATCATGCGCGGTGGACCAGACCTTTCTGCCGTCACACTAGCCCGCTTTTTTGGCGCGCATATTTGGGTGCTGCCAGCCACATTAGCGCTCCTGATTGGCGTCCATCTCTACCTGGTTATCAAGATCGGTATCAGTGCCATACCAAAGAAGGGAGAGTAATCGATGAACGACGAAGAGAAGAAAGCTTATCTCGAAAAGTATCATGAAGAAAAGAAGAAAGGTGTGCCTTTCTTTCCCGACATAATCTTCAAAGATGCGGTAGTTTCATTGGTTTTATTTCTCATCCTGGTCGCGCTGGCCTACTTTATCGGCGCGCCCTTGGAGAACCGTGCAAACCCCGCGGACACCACATACACTCCCCGCCCGGAGTGGTACTTCTTGTTCCTGTTCCAGCTCTTGAAGTATTTCCCTGGCAACCTGGAAGTGATCGGTGTTGTGCTGATTCCAACGCTGGCCATATTGATTCTATTTCTCCTGCCATTCATTGACCGGAGTCGGTTTCGGGATTTTCGTAGCAGGCCGATCGTCATTAGCGGTACCCTTGTCGTTTTGGCGGGTATTCTTTTCCTGACCATTCAGTCAGTACGCGAAGCGCCACCGCCAGCAGAAGCCAAATCAGGAGATCAGACGGCAGCCATATATACTGCCAACTGTGCTCCCTGTCACGGAGAATCAATCGTAGTTCCTGCTGGTATTAATTTGCACGATGTAATTGCCAAAGGAAAGCACGAAGGTATGCCTGCCTGGGGTGCTGATCTTTCGACCGATCAAATTGATGCGCTGGCAGGATTTATTCTCTCACCGGGAGGAAGCCAACTCTTCACACAGTATTGTGGTGAATGTCATAAAGTCGAGGAACTGGTTTCCAGCAATCCAATTGAACTTAAGAAAGCCCTGGAATTGGGCCTAAGTTATCCGCCTCATGCCAACTTGAACATGCCCAACCTTTCCACGGCAATGGATCAGAACCAGCGTTCCCGCTTGCTGAACTTCCTGGTCGCGCCCGATGGGGAGCGGTTGTTTGCAACGAACTGTTCGCCGTGTCACGGCAGTTCGGTTGCTTTCAATGGTACTAAAGATGAGCTTCGCAAACTGATTAGCACGGGCGGACAGCATCTAGTGATGCCAGCCTGGAAAGAAAAATTGAGTTCCACTGAAATTGATTTGCTTGCGAAATATGTCGTTGATCCAAAGGCAAATCCAGACGGCGAGCAAGCGTTCGATCAATACTGCAAGAGTTGTCATGGAGACCGTGTTCCAAAGGCTGATACTGTCGAACAGGCGCAGCAGATTATTTCCACCGGCGGTTCGCATCAGACAATGCCTGTCTGGGGCTCTATACTGACTCCTGAGCAGTTGGATGCCTTGGTTGAATACACCTACCAGGCGAGCCAGGGAACTTCTCTTGGGGCGGGTCAACAGCTCTTCGAGGCGAACTGCGTTCCTTGTCACGGACAATTTGGTGAAGGTGGTCCCAATCCGGCAAAGCCGGGCAGTTTCATCGTCCCTATCACGACATCGGAATTTCTTAAGACTCGCGATGATGCCACCTTGCGAGCGATCATTTCACTGGGGCAGCCAAGTTCAGGTATGTCCCCATTTAGCTCATCAAATGGGGGATCACTGGATGACACTCAAATTGATGCGATTGTTGCCTATCTCCGCTCGTGGGAAAAGAAACCTCTTGAGACTCTGCCGGAAGCGGCTGCACCCACTCCAACGCCGATACCGACCGAGTCACTTCCCTCCGGCGAGAAAATTTACGTCGCACTATGTGTCCAATGTCACGGTTCGAATGGCAAAGGCGGTGCTGGCCCGGCATTGAATGCCGCCGATTTCCAGCAAGATACCGATCAGGAAATCTTTAACGCCATCAGTAAGGGCGTACCAAACACTGCCATGGCTGCCTGGGGCGAAGTTTTGAATTCAGATCAAATCAACCAGCTAGTAAAGTTCATTCGAACTTTCGGCAGTGGAGGAGCCAGCACGGGAACGACTACGCCTACTCCATCAGCCACCCCGTCATTCACTGCGGACGTTTTGCCCATCCTGAAGAACAAGTGCAGTGCGTGTCATGGGAGTTCGGGTGGATGGGATGCGTCCAGTTACAAGTCAGTCATGGAAAGCGGCGCTAATGCTCCTGTAGTAGTTCCCGGCAATGCGGCAAATAGTCTGTTGGTGCAAAAGATCATGGGAACTCAGAAAGATGGAATGCTCATGCCTCCGGGTGGCAAATTGTCAGAGGCTGAGATTCAAATCATCACAAATTGGATTAACGCCGGAGCATTGGAAAAGTAAACGATGGTCGAGATAAAAAAGGACGCCCAGGTTGGACGTCCTTTTTTGTTGTGCATAAATCCTCAGGCGGGTACCGCCTCTGTTGATTCAAGCTTGACCGATTCATGTTCCTCTTCTTCATAGATTCTATGATCCACCACATGCAGATAGCGGACACCCAATGAGAAGAGAGTTAGTCCGTAAGCCACAACGCCAAGCCCGGCCATCCATTCCACGATGGACGGATGGTACATGGTGTAGGTGACGGTTAGATTACCAGGCAGGTATGAGACCATCACCAGCAGACCGGTTAGGTTGGTATCCCAGCGATAAGCCACTACGCCGCCGACGATGAGCGCCAGGGCCAGCATTCGCAAGGTTGGATTCATGCGCGTCTTCTTGTTGATCAACAGAATCATCGGAACCACAGCGCCCAATAGCATTTCGCCGATCCAGAAGTTGAAGGAAAGAGTTCCGCTTGTGAGCAGGTTCAAGCCTTCGGTGCGCCCGGCCTGGTATGTATAAGTCATGGAGAGCGCGTCCCAGAAGCGGAAGTACAAATAAGCGGCCATCATCCAACCGATGAAGTAGGATACGCGCTCCAGCAATTCATCCTTGACTACGGCGCGCCTGGTCAGTCTCGCTGCAAGCATGGACGCAAACACGGTCAGCGCCATGCCGCCAGCAACCGCCGACATAATGAACAGCACGGCAACGTCAGGGCGGTACCAGAATGGACGGGCTTTCAACACACCATAGATCGCGCCGAGCGAAGACTGATGCAGCATGGAGAGGCACAAGCCCACCAGCGCCAGATAGGGGGCGTAGTGATGAACACTCTCGAGTTTCCCGGCAATTTTTGGATAACGATGGCGCAGCCACTCGAAAGATGAAAGCATGGGCAATACCTCGATCACCAACACGGTTAGGTAAAGCATCACACACATCGTCACTTCCCAAAGCAGCGAATGATCATTCCAGTAAATCAGCGCGTGCCAGAAGCGGTCGGGCCGCCCGATGTCGAGCATGAGCGCCAGCATGGCCATGGTGTAACCAGTCAGACCGATGAAGGTGGCTGTGCGCGCGACTGGCTGGTATTGTTTCAGCCCGAAAAGGTAGACACCCGCGCACAGGAAGAAGGCGCCGCCGGCCAGGGCAATAGACGAGAGATCAATTGTGATCCATAAACCCCAGGGTACCAGGTCGCTCAAGTGGGTTACAGACAGACCTTTCCAGAAGACCAGCAGGCCAGCGACCAGACCGGCAGCCAGGAATAAACTCAGAAAACTGAGCCACTTGTCCCAGGTCGGTGCAAGGAAGGATTTGATCCTGATGATTTTCATGTTAACCCTCCGCCACAGCGGGCAGATAGTAAACGCGCGGACCTGTACCCAGATCTTCGCGCAAGCGGAAATGCGGATTATTGCGCAAGAGTATGCTGACCGGCGAATTGGGATCGTTCAAATCGCCGAAGACGCGCGCACTGGTCGGGCAGACGCCGACACAGGCGGGAGTCGCATCCGAGTCCACGCCGGGAACGAGTCCCAGAGCAAGACCGCGGTCGATACGCTGATAACAGAACGCGCACTTTTCCGGGACCCCGCGTGGGCGGCGCGAAACTTCCGGTTCTCCCCACTCCGGCACGGCCGGGTTCGGACCGTCGAATGATTTCCAGTTAAATGAACGCGCACCATACGGGCAGGCCACTTCGCAATATCGGCAGCCGATGCAGCGATCATAGTTCATCATCACAATTCCATCGGGGCGATAATAGGACGCTCCCACAGGGCAGACTTCCACACAGGGAGCCTTTGCGCATTGCATGCAAGGACGCGGCAAATAAGTTTTCTTATCGCCCACCTGTCCCGTCTCAAGGACGGGATTCCAGGTGATCTCTGGTGAGATGTCGTTATGAGCGCGGCAGGCCATTACACAATATCCGCAACCGTTGCATTTATTCTGGTCGATCACCATCACCCACTGACGGCTTCCGCTTGCTTCGCTCGGAACTGACTCGTTTGCATTCGCTTCTTTCACAACCTGCAAACCGATCACTGTTGCCGCGGCAACCCCGGCAACCTTGAGCATGTCTCGACGTGAAAATTTTGCGTCAGCCATTCCTGCCTCCTTTAGCGAGGCGGCGATACATGCGTTCCAACCACGGAGCAAGTATCATGCCTCCAGCCAGACCGATCAGACCGGCCATGCTGGCGAAGCCAAGCGGGCTGACCGGTGCGGGTTGATTGGTAACAGGCGGGATGGGAGTCACGACTGCGGTGGGCATCGGCGTGGGGGTTCCGCCAATCTCTTCGATCTTGATCGCTGAGGCGGCCACCGCCTGACCCGGAGCGTGCATCTGATTTGCATGGCACTTGTTACAAGTATCCAGCGCGGGCTTGAAGCTATGGTCCGGGGCCTTGTGAGCCGTAACGAAGTCGGTATTAACTGTGTTCGCGTTGCCCACGTTGAAACCCAGATGACAGTTGACACATGTCACACCCGCCGCGGCATGTTTGGATGTCGGGAAGTTGGTCATCGCGTCTTTGTGGCAGTTTTCGCACAAGGCGGAAGCATCTCCATTTGTAGAAGCGACACCTGCTACAGTCTTCATCCCGGCGGTGTGCGCATTATGACAAACTGTGCAGGTCATACTGCGCTGATAATGGGCGCTCATCTTCCAGTTATTAGTTGCAAAGCGTGGGTCGCTATGGCATTTTCCGCAAAGTTCCGGGGTATTATTGATCGGCATCTTGTCCACCGGATGATTAGGCGGGATCGGGTTGTGACATGCAACGCAGGTGACGCTGTCTGCCTGGGAAGTGCCGGTTGCTGGATCATAACCAGTGGTGTGGCAGACCAGACACGCGCCCGGCTTGCCTTGCGCATCCCAGGCCGCGGCAAAAATGGGATCGGTCAGCGCTCGACCATGAGGGCCAGTCTGCCATGTATCATAAACATCCTTATGACAGGCCACGCAATTATCCCCATTTACATTGTTGACAGGCGGCGCTGTCGGGGTGCCACCCTGGGCCTGGGCAAAAACAAATGTTGCGCCTGCTGTCAACAGGGCGAACATTACAGCGATCAAAAGGCGTTCAATGCGGGAAAACATAATCAACCTCCTCAATAATTTTTATGCGTAAACCGGGATGGGCGCTTTATAGAAGACTTCGCAATCGAGGCATTCCTCGTGCAGATAGCCATTCGGCAGGCGTCTTATCTGCCAGCAAGGCATGTTAGAAGAAGCCGCCTCGCACTTGGCGCGTTCTTCCAACGTGCAGTTTTTAGTTTCCCAACACTTTGGTGTTTCCACGTCCAGCGGAATATTCTCACCTTCGGCTTGCCAGCGGGCATCCAGTTTACGCAGGAAAGCCACAGCCAATGCCGTGATGAGGATCGGGATCGCAAAGCGCAGGGCCAGGCCGATCACAACCGCGAGCAGGGAATTGATATCGTTCATCTCTCACCTCACATTCGGTGATAGCGAGCGCGTTCGCGGCGGATCAACCATTCACCGGCAATCAGGAGCGTGCCAAACGGGATGATCAGCCGGAACAGAACTAGGACTAACATTACTTCAGGAGCGTTCATCTCATCCTCCTTTTCTTAGGATTGATTACAGTGTACGCTTTGGCAGCATGGGAAGTAAATTCGGCCTGCACCCCAACTTTTGAAACTCATCCTGCGGTCTTTCCGGGCTTTCGGCCTGCTGTTTCGCCCCACGCCTTTTCCAAGCTGATGGGGGATTCACCCCATAGTTAATTCAGGATGCCACTTACCACAAAGATTCAACGCAAAGCCGCAGAGTCGCACATCGTCCCGATGTTCTTCGGGAAAGAGCAATAAACCTCTTGCGTACATGTTTATGGAGTTCGGAAATGGAACTTCCAAACCGCAAAAGCAGAACTTTGTGGTTGGTAAATTCCAGGATCAAGAGCGAAAATAAATGTCGCCAATGGTTCAGAATGTTGTGCGATCATGGGGAGCGTTGGCTGCCTCTGGCGTTTGGACTGGTTCGTAAACTTATCCTGCCAGATTTACTAATGCTCATCCGATGATTTTGGCGAAACAAAGAATAAAAAAAACATGGCGTCTTAGCGGCTTTGCGTTAAGCGTTTTCGATGAATTCGCTGCCGAAATTTGAAGACAGCAGCTTGGGTTAGTTAAGAAAAATAGACGGCGAAGGCCGTCTATTTTTCTTGTGTTTTCTCCAAATTTATATCCGCTGGAATCTAATCTTCCTCATGCTTTTGGACCCCGAAGATCTTATCAATTCGTTCCAATATGTCAGGCGTGATCTTTGGCGCAACTTCTGCCGCCTTTATGTTCTCGTGTACCTGCTCAATGCGGCTTGCTCCGGTGATAACCGTGCTCACGAACGGATTCTTGAGACACCACGCCAAAGATAATTGCGAGAGTGTACAGCCAAGTTCCCTGGCAATGGGTTCGAGCGCTTTTACCTTGGCGATCTTTTCCTGGTCTGTTAAATGGCTTTGGAGCCAGTCGTAACCTTTGAGCGCGCCGCGGCTGTCCCTGGGAATGCCGTTGCTATATTTGCCCGTCAGCAGACCCGATGCCAGCGGACTCCAGATGGTGGAGCCATAGCCGTACTCTTTATAGAAACGGACGTAATCGTTTTCAAAACGGCCGCGTTCGAATAGATTGTATTGCGGCTGTTCGACAACTGGCTTGTGCAAATGATTCCTGTCGGCGAATTCGATGGCGGCCACAATCTCGGACGCGGCCCATTCGGACGTGCCCCAGTAAATGGCCTTGCCCCATTCGATGATGTTATGCATGGCCCACACGGTCTCTCCGATGGGAGTAGTCGGGTCGGGGCGGTGGCAATAGATCAGGTCAACATAATCGAGCTGCAGGCGTTTGAGCGAACCGTTGATGCCTTCGATCAGACGCTTGCGGTTGAGCGTGTTCTTCTCGTTGACGCCGTCGAACAGGCCCCAGAAGAATTTGGTCGAGATGAGATAACTGCCGCGCCGCCAGCCGAGTTTCTTAAGCGCCGCGCCCATCACTTCTTCTGACTTGCCGCCCGCGTATACTTCGGCGTTGTCGAAAAAGTTGACGCCCGCTTCATACGCGGCGGACATCATGTCTGCGGCGGCTTTCACGTCTGCCTGGGTGCTGAATGTGACCCACGAGCCGAATGAGAGTTCACTGACGCGAATGCCTGTGCGCCCTAAATGACGATATTCCATGCTGCCTCCAATAAATTAGTTTTGTGTGGGATTATAACCGGCCTCCATTATAATCATCTCATGCGTAAGAATATTCTCATTTATTTCTTGCTTTTGGCCGCCTGCACTCCTCAGACTTCAAGCACGACGCCAATTGCGAGTACGCTTCAACCTTATCAAACGATGACGCCCAGCGCCACCGCCTTACAACCGGACGAGTTGGTGGTTTCGTTCGAGACGCCTTTGCCCACGCCGACGCCTTTTGTGTATGTGGTTACATCCGGCGACACGTTGAGCCAGATCGCGGAGAAATTCAACGTTTCGCTGGACGTATTGATGGCCGCCAACCCGAACGTTGACCCGAACTCCATGTCGCCTGGACAGAAGCTCAACATCCCCAGCAACCCCAAGAATCCGACAGGCAAGTTCACGCCGACGCCGGTGCCGTTCCCTGTTCAACAAATCGCATGTTATCCAACCTCCGACCGCGGCATGTGGTGCTTCGTGCTGGCGCATAATGATTCGAATGACTTCATGGAAAATATCACTGCACA
>JAMDBC010000065.1 GCA_023484185.1 Chloroflexota bacterium
GGCTGGCGAACTAAAGGCCAGCACGGTTGCCACCGCCGCGCCATTATATTGAACGGAAAACGTCCACATCGAATTGAAGACCGCAAGTGTCAGGCCGTAGAATAAGATGAACGGCCAGTGTGGTTTCTCAAGATGGAATCGTTTGCGGCTGAAAAGCAAAAGTCCGGCCAGCATCCCGAACGAAACGAACAGGTCACGCCAAAAGGCCAGCACGAGCGATGGAAGCTGATAATGCGTGCTCAAATAACTGATCAGCACGCCGGTGGTCGACCATAACAGCGTGGCAAGGATGGCGATGAAATATCCGCGCGAAAACGTGGATGGTGGTTGTATCTTCATGGCGGCTGGATTGTAACCCGAAGTCACAGAGCGGAAAAGAATATTGGGTGCATCGGTCACCTGTCGCCCATCGCAAGGCAGACGTTTTGCCGCAGACCCAAGCGCCCTGTCAACTTAAAGAAATTCGCGTTATAGTCAGGCAGAAAGATGGCGGCATCGGCCTCCATGCCGAGCGCAATGCCCACCCGATGCCCGATCTGAACCTGTTGGATTAAATTGACGGGTTGAGTGTCGCTCAGTAAACTGAAGGTTACTGGTTGTCGTTGAACATCTTGCCCTCGGAGAATCATTTATGAGCAAGCCCATTCGCATTCTTTACGTAGACGACAATGCGCTCGATCGTGAACTGGTGCGCGGCGCCCTGGAAAAAGAACACGGCGGATTTAAACTTGTTACGGCCACTTCCCACAGAGACTTTGAAAAGGCCCTCGCCAAAGGCGGCTTTGACCTCATCCTGAGCGATTTCAACATCCCGGGCTTCGAAGGGCTGCAGGTTCTCGAAACGGTCAGGGCCAAAGACTTGAATCTGCCGGTTGTGATCGTGACCGGAACCGGGTCCGAAGAGACCGCGGTTGAAGCCTTGAAACGCGGCGCATCAGATTACATCATCAAAACTCCCAAACATATCCGTCGTCTGCCGCGGGTAATCCACGCCGTGCTCGAAAAAAAGCAGGCAGAAGAAGCCCAACGTGAGATCGAACAGCAATACCGCACCTTGTTTCAAACAAGCCCCATTGGGATCGGCGTGGCTGACATGCAAGGCAACCTGTTGACCTTTAATGATGCCATCCTTCTCCCCGGCGGTTATACCCGCGCAGATATCAAAAAAATCGGCGGCGTCGCAGGCTTATATTACGATCCGAGCCAGCGCAACGAAGCGTTGGCGCTTCTAAAAAAGCAGGGTTTTCTGCGAAACCACCCGGTTCAGTTCAAACGCAAGGATGGCACGGCTTATGATGCTTTACTCACGCTGACCCCGGTATTTTTTCAGGGGCAAGCGTGCCTCCAAGCCTTAGTGGAGGATATCGCCGAACGCAAGCGGGCGGAAGAAGCGCTTCGGGATAGCAACACGAAACTGGAGGGCATATTCAACACCATGATGGATGCTCTCATCACTATGGATGAGAAGCAGAAGATTATCAGCTTCAATCCCGCCGCCGAGCAAATGTTTGGATGCCCGGCTGACGAAGCCATTGGCCAAACGCTCAACCGCTTTGTTCCTGAACATGTTCGCAAAGAACATGGCCAGTTTGTACGCGCTTTTGGCCAATCTGCTGCGACCAAACGCTCGATGAGACATCCTTTCTTGGCGTTGACTTGTTTGCGCGCCGATGGCGAGGCGTTTCCGAGCGAAGTCTCCATCTCACAAATTGAAATCGGTGGGGAAAAGCTATACACTGCCATCGTGCGCGATGTTACCGAACGCAAGCGGGCGGAGGAAAAAACCCTGCGACTCAACCGCCTGTATGCCACACTCAGCCAGATCAATCAAGCAATCGTGCGCGTGCGCGAACCGGAAGTCTTGTTCGAAGAAATTTGCCGCGTGGCGGTTGAATTCGGCCAATTTCGCATGGCATGGATCGGCTTGATGGACGAGACCGATGGACTGGTTAGGCCGGTCAAATTTGCGGGTGAGGAACAGGGCTATCTATCCAGCGTTCGCATCAAATATATGGATGAGAGCCTGGGACGCGGCCCGGTGGGTACAGCCATCCGTGAGGGGCGCTGCATTGTCTTCCAGGATATCGACACTGATCCGCGCATGGAGCCGTGGCGTGAGCAGGCTTTATTGCGCGGCTATCGTTCATTGGCGGCAGTACCATTTCGCCGAAATAATGTGGTCATCGGGGCGCTGACTGTGTATGCGGCAGAGCCTCACGGGTTTGATGTGGATGCCGAGAATTTACTGGAAGAAATAGGGAGCGACATTTCATTTGCGTTGGATTCCATGAATGCTGCGAAACAGCGCCAGCAAGCCGAGAATGAGCTCAAGCGTTTGAAAGATTTCAATGAGAATCTGATCAACAGCATGGCGGAAGGAATGGTGGTCCAGAATACGGATGGATACTTCACCTTTGTAAATCCGGCGACCTCGGCCATGACCGGTTACCCGCCTGAGGAGCTTATCGGTTCGCATTGGACAAAATTCATTCCTGCTGATCAGCAGGAAATTATTAAGGAGACTGACAAGCGGCGTCTGGCTGGCGAGGCCTCCCGCTATGAAATAGAATTCCTGCACAAAAGCGGGAAACGAATCCACCAGCTGGTCAGCGGCAGTCCGCTCTTTGAAAATGGGCAGTTCAATGGCACAATGGCAATTTTCATGGACATCAGCGAACGGGCGCAGGCGCAGGAAAAAATACGAAGATCCGAAGAACAATTGGCAGCTGTGATGGAAGGCAGCCAGTTGGGCTACTCAGACTGGAATATCCAAAAAGGCGAAGTACAAAGGAATGAACATTGGGCAGGCATGCTTGGCTATACGTTGCACGAAATTGAAAGCACCTATGATACATGGGAGGAGTTGATCCATCCTGACGACCGCGCCAGAGCCAGGCAGGCGGTTCAGGATCATCTTGACGGAAAAACGCCCATCCATCATGATGAGTATCGGATGCGCACGAAAGACGGGAACTATCGCTGGATTCTGGATCATGGCAGGATCATCGAATACGATGCGCAGGGCCGCCCATTGCGAATGACCGCCACGCATACCGACATCACCGAGCGCAAACTGGCCGAGCAGCAGATCGCCAGTCAATTCCTGCGCTTGAAAGCCCTGCATCATATCGATACGGCCATTGCATCCAACTTCGATCTGCGCGTCACGCTGGGGACCCTGCTGGATGAGGTGACTTCCCAGTTGAGAGTTGACGCCGCATCGATTTGCCTGTTCGATAAATATATGCTGACGCTCGAACACATGACGGGCACCGGCTTTTATTCAGGCGCTGGTCACAGCGCCAAATCGAAGATCTCGGAAAGCCTGGCCGGACGCGCCGTTATTGAACGCCGGATGGTTCACATTCCAGATCTGTCCGCGGCCGATATTGATTCCGTAAACGCAAACCGCTATCGAAGCGAAAAGTTTGTCTCTTATTATGCCGTGCCATTGATCTCCAAAGGTCAGGTCAAGGGTGTGATGGAACTTCTCCAGCGCGCGCCGCTCGAAGTCACGTCAGAAAGCATGAATTTTCTGGAAACATTGGCGGAACAGGCGGCCATTGCAATTGATGTTTCCAATCTGTTCAGCGATCTGCAAAAGTCCAACATGGAATTGGCTATGGCGTATGACGCCACCATTGAGGGCTGGTCACGCGCCATGGATCTGCGCGATAAGGATACCGAAGGCCATACCCTGCGAGTGGCCGAGATTGCCATGTTGTTGGCAGACAGACTGGGAATTAGCCAGGAGCAACAGATCAGGATCCGCCGCGGCGCTCTGCTGCATGACATTGGCAAACTGGGTGTGCCCGACTCAATTCTGCTCAAGCCCGGTAAGCTCACCGATGAGGAATGGGAGATCATGCGCCAGCATCCAACCCTGGCTTATAACATGCTGCAGCCCATTGATTACCTAAAACCATCGCTCGCTATTCCGTATTGCCATCATGAAAAATGGGACGGCACAGGTTATCCGCGCGGTTTGAGGGGTGAACAAATTCCGTTGGATGCGCGCATCTTTGCCGTTGTGGATGTGTGGGACGCCCTGCGGTCAGAACGTCCATACCGCGCCGCCTGGTCACAAAGACAGACGTTTGATTACATCCGTGAACAATCTGGCACGCATTTCGATCCGCAGATCGCGGAAGTTTTCTTGGACATGATTGCCAGCTCGTAATTTGAGTCTGTTTTACCTTTCGATGCGCTCCAACCGCCGCTGATTTCGCTGGATAGCGCCAAACCCAGCCGGAGAAATAAAATGACAGCCAAAAGGAAATCCGCTCAAAAATCAGCAAACACGAAGACGAAAAAGCTGACAACGCAGGTCGACGACCCACAGCCAGTTTTTCCCGTCGTCCCGGTGGCCGCCTCGATGGACGGATTGGAGGCGCTGCGCGAATCCGAAGAACGTACCCGTTTATTCCAGGGAATTCTGCGATCTGTTTCGGACGGTATTCTGGCGGTCAATCGTGAGAACCAGGTGCTTTTTTCCAATGATCGCTTCGCCCAGATGTGGATGATTCCGCAGGAGATCATGGCTTCCAAAGATGACACTCGCCTGCTTCAATATGTCCTCGATCAATTATCCGACCCGCAGGTTTTTCTCCAAAAAGTCCAGGACCTGTATTACTCGAACGAAAAGAGTTTCGACACGCTGTACTTCAAAGACGGTAGGGTGTTTGAGCGCCTGTCGCGTCCCATGCTGGAAGGGACGGAAGTGAGCGGCAGAGTCTGGTCATTTCGCGATGTCAGCCTGCGCAGGCAGATCGAAAAAGAACTGGCGGATTCTGAAGCGGAACTGCGCGCCCTGTTCGCCTCCATGCATGATGCAGTGCTGGTCATCGACCGGCAGGGAGTTTACCGCAAGATCGCCCCGACCAATCCCGGCCTGCTGGTTAAGCCGCCCGATGAACTGCTTGGTATGAATCTGCGGGATATTTTCCCCGCCGAAAAGGCTGTCCTCTTTGGCGGGATTATGCAACAGGTACTGGACACAAAAAAAACAGCGCAGATCGAATATGAACTTATCATCGCTGGCCGAACCACATGGTTCCAAACCACCATCTCAGCCCTGGATGAAGACAGCACGCTGTGGGTTGCGCACGATATCACCAATCGCAAGCAGGCTGAAGAAGGCCTGCGCACCGCCGAAGCAAACTACCATTCCATTTTCGAAAATGCAACGGTCGGCATTTATCAATCCACGCCGCAGGGACGCTTTCGAAGCGTCAACCCGGTCATGGCGCGCATCTTCGGATTCGATTCCCCGGAAGAAATGCTCAGCAGCATTACCAGCATCGAGCAGCAGTATTACGTGGACCCGGCCGACCGTCACAAATTCCAACAGATGATGATGGAAGAGGGGCGAGCACCTGAATTTGTCAGCCTGAACATGCGCAAGGACGGCTCGCACATCTGGATACAGGAAGACGCCCGCGCCGTAAAGGATGCAAACGGGAACATCCTGTATTACGAGGGCTTCGTCAGCGACATCACCGAGCGCAAGCAGGCGCAGGAGACGCTGCAGCGCGCCGAGCAACGCTATCGCGGTTTGTTCGAAGATGCGCCGGCCATGTACGTCATCACCCGCGAGGTCGAGGGTAGCCCTGTGGTGGCGAACTGCAACGAACTATTCTCGCGCACCTTGGGATACAGTCGTGATGAACTGCTGGAGCGGCCGGTGACAGACTTTTACTCGCCCGCTTCGCGCCTCCAATTGCTCGAAGGCGGCTACCGCCGCGCTCTGGCAGGAGAATTTATGATTGAAGAGCGTGAACTCCTAACCTACGATGGGCACGTCGTTCCCGCTATGGTGCGCGCGGTACCCGAGCTTGATGCCGCAGGGCGCGTACTTGGCACCCGGGCCATGTTCGTGGACATCAGCGAGCGAAAGCAGGCGGAAGAGGAATTGCACCGTATCAAAAACAAGCTCGAAACCCTCAACCTCGAACTCCAGCAGTCGCTGGAGCGCGAAACACTACTGGCCTGCACGGACGGTTTGACCGGCTTGTACAATCACCGTCACTTCTTCGAACTTGCTGCCCGCGAATTCCACGCCGCCGTACGTCATCAAAGCCCGCTCACTTTCATGATGTTCGACGTGGATGACTTCAAACGAGTTAACGATATTTTTGGGCATGCCGCCGGTGACAAGCTGATGGTGGAGATGGCGCAGATTGCTGCCGCGCAGGTGCGCGCCTCCGATATGGTGGCGCGCTACGGCGGGGATGAATTCATAGCCATGCTGCCGCATGCCAGTGCGCAGCAGGCGCTGCCCATCGCGGAGCGCATCCAATCAGGTGTCAAGGCCATAGGCCTGCAAACCGGCAACGAAGCGTTGACTGTTACGTTGAGCATTGGCATTGCGGAGATGCGGCATGAACCAGTGGACAAGGATGTCGAGCGCGTCATCCAGCGCGCAGACAAAGCGTTGTATACAGCAAAACAAAGCGGGCGCAATCGTACTGTGATCTTTGAAGAGGATGAGAAAGGAGCGACCTGATGAATTCTCCAAAACCATCCCTCACATGGGACGATCCGTCGAGGGTGACGGACACTTAGGTTCCCATTCTCTACCGTACACAATCTCTTTATTGACAAGTTTCTCTTCCGGCATGGCGCGGCAGACTTTGATGCGCCAGGGCTTTGGAAGTAGTTTTGCTTGTAGTACTTACGCAGAATCGTGTACTTTCATCGCCAGGTTTTTGAGAGTTTGCCAGGCTTTTGTGGCGTCATTTGATAGATGCTGGCGTCCCGCGTGTCTTGGTGGTTATTTCTGTGTAAGTCCTGACACATTGTTGTCCACCGTTAGAGGAGTGAAGCTATGAAAGCAAAATCAGTTTGCAACGCCAAAAGGGGACGCTTTTGTCACACTCAGCCTCGGTGTTGTTAAAATGAGCCGTGCCTCGCCTGCCGAATCGGCGGAAGATGCATTTCGCCGCGCCGACAATGCCCTGTGCGCTGCTAAACAAACCGGGCGGAATCGCACGATGATCTCTCGTGAAGAATAACAGCAGGAAAGAAAGATACTTATGAAATGGCAAACCGTTATTTTCATTAGCTTACTATCGGCCACTCTGTCGACTTGGAATCCCCGTAATATTAGCAATAATTCCTAACGTTCCTGATATAAAAACCCCAATGGCAGATAACGATAATGCCCTCCACCAATTTCTATGATTACGATGAACCTGACAATATTTACTACCCCTGACGGCAGTTTTTTCACACTGTGTTCCTTTGGCTGTTTTTGCTGTACATCTTGCCATTGTAAATTCTTTTTTTCTCGCTGTTTCCAGTTATTTCAAGATCTGCAACATTTGATCGTAAATTCCCGGTGCGGCGACGATCACAGACTGTGGTGGAGAGATGAAATCCGGACTACCATCCATGGCGCTGACGCGCGCTCCAGCCTCCTGCGCGATCAACCCTGCAGCAGCTATGTCCCAGGCTTTGAGTGAAAGTTCCCAGAAGCCGTCTAGGCGGCTGGCAGCCACATAACAACTGTCCAACACGGCCGAACCATGACAACGAACGCCCTGTGTCAATTTGGACATTTTCACAAAATTTTCAAAGTTGTTGCTTTCGGTGCTCCAGACATCATATGGGAATCCGGTCACTAGCAGACTTTTTTGCAATTCCTCAGTATGAGACGCGTGAATCCTCTTTCCATTCAAGCGAGCGCCCTTGCCGCGTTCAGCAGAAAACATTTCGTGGCGCAGCGGATCGTACACGACGCCCAATTTGAGGTTTCCGCGGAAAGCAAAGCCTATTGAAACACAAAAGATCGGGTCATGATGGGAATAGTTTACTGTCCCATCCAGTGGATCGATATACCAGATGTCTTCGTTCTGGCCTCTAATCTCGCCGCTCTCCTCGGTAAAGATATGGCCACCAGGAAAGCGCGTCTCGATTTCCTTAAGCAAAAAAGATTCCGAAGCATGATCGGCTTCGGTCACAAGGTCAATCACCCCCTTATAACTAATATCATGTTCCTTGTTAAAACCTTCCCGCAGGATCGCACCAGCGGATCGTGCTAGAGATTCAATATCGGACAGTGTTGGTTTCATGAATTCCATTCCTAACGCGGCAACCAGGCGCACGGATGGCAAAGCGAGTGTCTGGCAAACGCAATTCTTCTTTTGCGTCATCGATTTTTTTAGCGTTTCTGCAATATAGTGTCTCCTGTTTTCAGGTTAAACTTTCCAAAAACGCACAATAAACAGCTTGAAATGTAGTGATTATGATTATAACATCCATTAATCAAATCATAAAACAAATTAAAACGAAACAAAAATATTGACAAACAAAACATGCGGAGTATAATAACAAATATAGGACATACTCATTATGACAGCTAAAAGGAAAAAGAGTGGATACGTTGCATGGGTGGGGTTTGCCCCGTTTTTGATTTTTTGTTTGGCATTTGAGATTGTGCCAATCTTTTTTTTGGTCCGGGGAAGCTTTTTTGACAAAACCACCGGGGAACTCACGCTTTCACATTACTTTGAGTTGCAGCGTCCCTTGTACGTAAATTCATTCCTGAACAGTATTGAACTTTCGGCGTTAACAGCCGCGGTTGGCGTGGTTTTAGGCTCGTTGATTGGTTATGCAATTTATCTCTGGCCGTCCGAGCGTGTTCGCGATGCGCTCATCACACTTTCCGATGTAACCACTAATTTTGCGGGGGCTCCCCTCGCATTCGCGTTCGTTGTGATCCTGGGATTGAATGGGGTCATCACACAATTCCTGATACGGTATTTTCACTACGATCTTTATCAGACCTTTAGTATCTATTCCTTCTCGGGGTTGGTATTGGCCTACGTGTATTTTCAACTGCCCTTGATGGTTTTGCTTATTCTCCCTGCTTTTGCCGGGATCAAAAAAGAATGGCATGAATCGGCTCAAAGTCTGTCTGCCAGCGCCTTCCAATTTTGGTGGGATATCGGTATCCCTGTTTTAATGCCGTCCCTGATTGCCGGGTTTACACTGCTTTTTGCCAATGCATTCGGCGCGTATGCCACAGCTTATACGCTCGTTCAATCGAAGATGTCGCTGGTGACACTGCAGATCGGTTACATGATTGCCGGTGAAGTTCGGCAGGACCCAGGGATCGGCATGGCAATGGCGGTCCTATCCCTGCTCATTATGGGGTTGAGCATTGTCGTGTATCAGATAGCCACAGTTCGCGCTCATCGTTGGTCGAAATCCTGAGACACCGGAGGCTGGAACCAGGAAATGACGAAGAACTCTCAGAAGATCGGACGAGAATCCCGCAAGAAGCGCCGCGCCGCCGGTTGGCAAAGGGCTTTGATTGCGCTGTTTCTTTTTTACATGCTCCTGCCCATCGTCTCGACCTATGTCTTTTCGATTGCAACGCGCTGGGATCGCACCATCCTGCCCGAAGGATATACGCTTCAATTCTACGAAAAAGCTGTTCAATCTTCCTACTTCAATACCACACTGCGAAATTCACTGATCTTGTCGCTTGCGACGGTCCTCGTCAGCCTCATCATTATCGTTCCGACGGTCTATTGGGTTCACACGCGTTTAACGGGCGCCAAACCCTTGCTTGACGTGTTGATGATCCTGCCTTTTGGAATTCCTACTGTGGTGCTGGCGCTGGCCCTCATCCAGATTTATAACTTCGCTCCGCTGGCGCGTTCGCCCTACCTGTTGATCGGCGCAGTCGTCGTGTATTCCATGCCGTTCATGTACCGGCCGGTGTCCAACGCATTACAGGCGATTGATTCACATACGTTAACGGAGGCAGGCCAAAGTCTTGGTGCGAACGTTCTGCAAATCCTGGCGGAGGTTGTCATTCCGAATATCCTGCCCGGAATTTTGAGCGGAAGTCTGTTGGTCTTTGCCACTGTTTTTGCGGAATTCACGCTAACCTCGTTGATTGTGGGCGCGAAATTTAAGACGTTTCCGCTGCTGCTTGTGGAATATACGCGCATCAATGGAAATGTTGCAGCGGCCTTCTCGGTGATTTCCTTTACCATTGCCTGGCTGGTTTCCATGATGATCCTGTGGGTGGGGACGAAGGGAAAGGCCGCATCGCTTGAAGCGATGCAGGCTCGCTAAACAAAGGATGAATAAATGGCATATCTGGAATTGAAAAACGTATCCAAATCATATTCCGACGTTGACGTTGTGCATGACTTCAATCTAGACATCGAAAAGGGAACACTCGTTTCCCTGTTAGGGCCTTCCGGCTGCGGCAAGACAACCACATTGCGGATGATCGCCGGATTTGAGCAATTGGATGATGGTTCGATCCAACTCGATGGCAGCGATATCACCGGCATTCCGCCCAACCGGCGTGACATCGGTATGGTCTTTCAGGCGTATGCGCTATTCCCGAATAAGACCGTCCGCGAGAATATTTCCTTTGGTCTTCGGATGAAGAAGACTCCGAAGAATGAGATCTGGAAAAAGGTTGATACCGTTCTTGAAATGGTGCGCTTGCAGGAAACCGCCAACCGCTATCCTCACCAGCTTTCCGGCGGACAGCAGCAACGCATCGCGCTGGCGCGTGCTCTGGCCGTGCAGCCGCGCGTCCTGCTTCTGGATGAACCGTTATCCGCCTTGGATGCGGAAGTGCGAGTGGTGCTGCGTGGAGAGATTCGCCGCATTCAATCCGAACTGGCGATCACCACTGTTTACGTAACGCACGATCAGGAAGAAGCCTTGTCCATTTCAGATAAAGTCGTTGTGATGAATAAGGGCCTTATCGAACAGGTTGGCGCTCCAGAAGAAATTTACCGCGCTCCGCAGACGCGCTTTGTCGCAACGTTCATCGGCACTGCCAATCAATTCCTGGGGATCGCTTCGGGCAGGGACGCGGTGGTTTGCAAGAATATCAAATTGTTTGCGGATGGTGTGAAGAGTTTCACCGACGGGCAGGAAGTGGTTGCGCTGGTACGACCGGAGAATATTCAGGTCCAGGCCGTGCAGCCGCAACGCAGCGATTGGAATGTGATTCCCGGTGTGGTTGAGACGATCACATTCCACGGCGCGGTCACGCGTCTCGGTGTAAACGTAAACGGTCAACGGGTTGTGGCTGACGTGACGGTTGCCAATACCAAACCGGTTTCATTAAACCAGAAGATCTGGTTGATGTTCCCTCCAAGCACCTGTCAGGTGATGGCTGTAATAGAATGATCTTCATCAACGCGCACGAACTGGTTCTTGATAAGCAGGAGAGGTTGGAAGCCTGGACCTCTTATGACCGCGTTGTACGTTCGGCGATGGACTTCGTCAAGAATTGTCCTGTTAATCGGGCAAATGGTTTGCCGTGGTATTTGCAGTATTCCTGCTTTTGGACTGATCCGCTTCGTCCGACTCTCTGGCCGGATAACCCCGCGGGGAAATTTGCGTGGGCCGTGACCACGCTGCTTAAGTATTATCCGTATTCGGGCGATGCCAGCCATATACAAATTGTCCGCACGATGCTCGACCGTCTTTGGGAATATCGTACGCCGAGTCACTATGATTGGCCGGATGTTCCCTATGCTTCAGCTCATCCTGGAACGGGAGTGTACTTCGGCGCGCGTGCGGACGGCGTCTATGCCACCGAGCCGGATAAGATCGCGCAGGCGGGGAGGGCCTACATAGACTTTTATGAATTGACCGGCGAAAGGAAATATCTGGAAATCGGCTCGCGGTGCGCGGAGGTGTTGGCGCAGAAAATCCGACCCGGCGATGGGTCCCATTCACCGTGGCCTTTTCGGGTTGATGTGCGCGATGGACACATCGTTGAAGAATATACCGCGCATTGGATTCCCGCGGTCAAACTGTTCGATGAGCTAACTCGATTGAACGAGGGCAACTATAAGACCGTGCGGAACCAGGTCTGGGACTGGATCGAGAAATATCCACTTCAAAACAACGTCTGGAAGGGGCATTTCGAAGATATCCGTCTCGATCCCGATAACGAAAACCGCGACCAATTATCGTCGTTGGAAACGGCGCGTTATATCCTCCAAAACAAGGAGCAATTCCCAAAATGGAAAGAAACAGTTAAGGCCCTGATTGATTGGGTGAAAGATACATTCGGTGGGCATCCTTTCTTTACGGCGATCCCAATCCATGAGCAGAAGTTTTGTTATTTCCCGATGGGCAGCCATACGGCGCGTTTCGCCAATCTTTCAGCTCTTTACGCGGAGCAAACCGGCGACCCGACATACAAAGAACAGGCGCTTCGTTCCTTTAATTGGGCTAGCTATATGGCGAACAATGACGGTATCGTAACTGTTGGTGTGGATCGGCCGGATTACTATAACCAATGTTGGTTCACTGATGGTTACTTTGATTACGTTCCGCATTTTATAGATGGCATGGCGGCGATGCCCGAACTTGCTCCTGTGGATATAGATCGCATGCTGCGGTCAACCTCGATGGTGCAAGAGATCGTTTACAAACCATATCAAGTCTCTTACCGGACATTTGATACGGATGGCGCCCAGAAGCTGCGTTTAACGTTCCAGCCTTGCCAGATCCTCGCAGATGGGAAACCGCTCTCGCAGCAAAAAACGGCGAGTGATCAATCCGGATGGAATTTTGATTCCACTTTGAATGTTTTGATCATTAAACCGGGCTCCCGGGAAGTGGTCATTGCAGGACGTTGAATTCGATCCGAACCGCATTCGTCAAGACCCTTATGGTCACGGTCGATTCATCAGTTGCTTGGATTTGGAATTTAGGAAAGGAGGCGGTCACCCCGGAAGTGCATCACTGTTTCGCGAGCTTCGTTGGTGAGGTCAATCGTTCAACGGCTGACCCATAATTCAAACAAAAGGAGAGTCAAGATGTCTAAGAGAATCACTTTGTTCGTGGGATTAATCACGGTGTTCGTTCTAGCGCTTTC
>JAMDBC010000125.1:0-11057 GCA_023484185.1 Chloroflexota bacterium
GATGCTGTCCACGATTTGCGCCGATGAGCGAAGGGTGATTGAGCTCATCTTGAATAAGAATGTCATATTTTTGGAGTTGGGCAGCTTGCTGTCCGGTGCGGGAGCGAGCTCCCGGACTCCACATGCGAAACCAAAAATTGTCCGTGAGGTGCGCGGCGTAGTTGCGCCAGGGCAATGAAATGATTTCTACAGCGTCTCCCTTTGCGCGCAGATATTCGACCAGCTTGCGATCATACAAATATCCGCCGCTTACAGTGTCGAGCGAGCCGTAAATGACGAGACCGATTTTCATTAAGGTCCAAAGTTTGAAGGCTGGCAGGATTGCAAGTTAACTTTCCAACTTTTCAACCTTCCAACCTTTGAACCGTATATGCTGCCCATACACTTTCGTTTTCCCACAGGACGACTTTGAGCGTGCATATATTTTCTGCTTTGATCTTTTCGTTCAGCGAAGCTGCCAGAATCCGTGAGAAATGCTCAATGCTCGGATTCAGCCCGGTGAATTCTGGTTTTTCGTTTAGCATCTGATCGCGATAATAACCAATGATTTCGTCGAGATGTTTTTCAACATCCACAATATCACACAAATAGCCGTGCTGGTCGAGTTGCTCCCCTTTGAGGCGCAGTTCAAGAATGTAATGATGTGAATTGGGGAAATTCTCAGAGCCCCAATCCCCGCCGATCAAAAAGTGATGGGCAATAAAATCACGGCGGACGGCGAGAGTGTACATTTCAGTTCTCCGGTTTCAAGTGTCAGGTTTCAGGTGTAATTGAAGATAATTTGAATCGTCTCTTGTGGATTTTTATCAACCAAATCGTAAGCCTTACTGGCTTCTTCGATGGGGAAGCGGTGCGTGATCCACTTCTCGGGTTTGATTCTTTCCAAAGCTTTCCAAGCCACGTCGAAGCGACGCGACTTGTCCCAGCGCGCGGACAACTCTGGTGCGATGGTGCTGACTTGTGATGAGATCAATTTGATGCGCGAATGGTGAAAGCTGTGGCCCAAATCAATGGGCGCACATTTCTCTCCATACCACGAGCCGATGACGATGCGTCCTGAAAAGCGAGTCAGCGTAATGGCATCATCGAGCGCGGAGGGGGAGCCACTCAGTTCGAGAGTCAAGTCTGCGCCGCCGCTGAGATGTTTTTTGGCTTGTCCATGAAAATCGGATTGACCGGGATCGAGCTTTATAACCTTTGACTTTTGACCTTCGACTTTTAACGCATTTCGCCGCAGTTCATAACAATCTGCTGCAATCAAACATTCAAGCGGAAATTCACTGAGCAGAGAAGTTGTCAGCAAACCAATTACACCCTGACCTAAAACCAAAACGCGCTCACCGAGAATCGGCGCGGCATCCTGAACCACATTCACGGCGGTTTCCATGTTCGGAAGGAAGCAGGCGGTTTCAGGTGAAATGTTCTCGGGGATCGGGATCAGGCAATCGGTGGTGGTGACGAAGTGAGAGACGTGGGGTTGGAAGGAAAAAATTAAACGGCCAGCCCATTTCGGGTCCACGCGAGAGCCGATCTCGATCACGTGTCCGGCACAGGCGTAGCCGTAAGCAGTCGGATAATGAAGCCCGCTGCTGATCGCGTCAACTGAATTTATTTCGCGCGGGAATTGTCCGCGATAGACGAGCATCTCCGTGCCCGCGCTGATGGCGGAGCAGATCGTCTCTACCAAAACATCATCCGCGCCGAGAGCAGGCAGAGACTCCTGACGGAGTTCCACCTGTCGCGGCGCGGTAAAAGTCACGGTGTTACTAAATTTCATGAACCCATTTTACCCCCTCGACAAAAATTATTGCGGCTTGTCTGACCACAAAGCCCAAAGCAGAATGACCTCTGTAATCTTGGCTGGGATGCCGTAAATTGAGTCATAACCAAAGAAGGGCTGGCCGTCCCGAATGACGCTAAAGCCGACCCAAATGACCAGCCACGCAAGGATGGTCAGGATGGCGTAACCGAATAAAACCTGCCAGACCAATTTGTGACGGTCTTGAAAAAACCTGATCGGTAAAAAGTAAGCGCCCAGTAATCCCAGATATCCCAGTCCGTTCAACGTGAACAATACATCGGGCGATTGAGGGAACAGGACTTTGTCGAAAGCCGCGCTGATGTGAAGAATGGCGGTGACAAGCGTTGCGAGGATAATGATGATTTGTTTTGTATTAAGTTTCATGGCTGTCTCCTTTTGGGTCAAGATGGAATCAATCGTTTCTATCTTACTTGCCAAAGCCGTGTCCCGCAAGAATTAATCCCAGGCCGCCGATGAAGATGTCGCGCCCGCGCGTGAGTAAAGCCAGGCTGAGGGCAGTCGCCGCGCTGAAGCCGAATTTTCCAAGCGTGAAAACCTGGCTGGCTTCGAACGCGCCGAGTCCGCCGGGCAACGGCATCAGCAACGAGATCCAGCCCATCATCCAGCCCGCGATCATTTTCCAAAAAGGCAGGTGAATGCTCAGAAAGGAGGCCATCAACGCGTAATCTACCAACATGCACGTGCCACCCATCAACGAAAAGACCAACGCGATGATGAGTCGGCGCGGATGCCGCTGGCAAAATGTTCCGGCCATCCATTCGGCGGCACGCAAAAAGCGGACGGGCTTTGAATTTTTTGGAATGAAGGGCATGGCGCGCACGAGACTTGTCAATGGATGGCGGCGATTGTAGAGCAGGATGAGATGGATGGGCGGCCACAGGATGAAGAATGCCAGGCCGATCAGACTACCCGTGAGCTGGACTCCGCTTTCGATCAGGACTCCAGCCTGAAGAATGGCCGTCAACCCAACAGCCAGCAGAAAGAAGTCCACCATTAATTCGAGCAGTTTATCCATCAACACGGACGCGGTGGCGCGCGTATACGTCAGGCCGTATTGTCTTTGCAAAGCCAATACTTGCAAAGGTTCTCCGCCAACCTGCGGTCCCAGCGTGAAATAACTGACTCCGAAAACCGAGACGCGCACGCCAAGAAGTGGAAAGTACGGCACGTGTTTATGTTCAGACTGAATGATGATCCACCAGCGCAGGGTGGCGAGGATATAAAAGAATGCATTGAGAATCAAGAGGACGATAATTTGCCATGCTCGCAATTGACTGATGGCCGCCCAGATTTCCGTCAGCGGCGCTTTGCGAAGCACCCACCACAACAGCAAAACTAAAACAAGATAAACCGCGAAGTTGCGAAGAATGCGAAGGATTTTATTTCCTCGTGTCTGTACGGTGGAATCATCAGAGCGCGGATTCATCTTTACCTTCGGGCGGATTCTCGATCAACTGCTTCATCTCTTTCAACACAGCCTGATGAATAACCTGCGTGTCGTTTGTTCCAAGTTCTTTGACCGTGATCGGATTTCCTATCTGCACCGTCACCGTGACAGGCCTGGCGTTGAATACAACCATCGCCAGTAATTGTAAGGCCGCGGCCAGTTTTTCCCTTTCTTCTTTTATCTTTTTGAGCTTGACGATTGGATGATGCGCGGTCTTGTCCCAGATCACGCCGCGCACCAGCACCGGCAAAATGGCAGTTTCCGGCGCGAGGCGGATGAAGATGCCGGCACTGTCAGTCCAACCTTTGAGCGAGTCAATTGCGCCGGGATAAACATCGGGGTCGGGTTCGATATGACCGGCGGGAAAGGTCAATGCCGCGCCGCCCGCACGCAGATGTCCGCTGATGTGGCGGACGAGATTTACTCGTTCGTGCGGATTGTCGGTGACATAAAAGAGTTGCCTGCTGATGTTGGATAAGGATAAAAGAAAGGGCCGATTCAAGGCAATGATCTTCAAGTCCGCGCGGTTCAAGGCCGCGCAGAGCGCGAGCGTATCAGTCATACCGGGATGATTGGATAAGGCCAGGAAAGCGGAAGCAGGTATTCGGTTCGCGTCAAAGATGCGAATGCCGCGCACATAACGCCGCAAAGACAAACGCGCCGCATCCGCCAGTCCACGCGCGCCGACGGCGTTGTCAAAGTCCAGCATTTGTTTGGAGAATTTTTTGGCGGCGGGGAAAAAGGTGCGGCGCAATGCCCCCGATAAAATTCGATGATCCTGCCAGCCGAATGAAGCGACAAGATCATCGAGATTGATCTGCGTGAGAGTTTCAATAGGATTCACTCGGGGCTTTACTCAGGTTCCAACGTGAATTGCAGCGGATAGCTTTGCATCGCGGCGGCGAAGTGCGCCTTGTTGATTCTTTTTTTGGCTTCGGCTTTTGGCAAAGTCTGCACATAAGCCGTGCCTTTCAAGTGCGCGGTGTACATGATGTATGCCGCGTTCGCATCTGGCATCAAAAAGATGGTGGTCAAAATATGGGTCACGAAGTCCATCGGCGTGATGTTGTCGTTGTGAATGATGACTCGGTAGAGCGGTCCCTCGCTGGTTTCCGCCTGCGCATCTTCGTGAATTCGTGGAATGGGCTGTGTTTTCGGATCCATTGCTAAGCTGGTGCTGTCAGTTGATTCATTTCTTCATCAGTGAGAACAATGTCCGCCGCCGCCAGATTTTCTTGTTGATGTCCTGGATCGAACGACATGGGAATCGTGATGACGCGCGGATGACATACCAGCCACGCCAGCGCGATCTGATACGGCGTGGCATTGTGCGCTTCGGCTACGGACCGAAGGGCGGGTGAGGCTTTCAATCGGCCTACATCCATCGGAGAATAGGCCGTGATCAGAATGTCATTTGCCTGACAGTATTTGAGCATGCCGTTCTTGACGTATGAACGATGAGACAGGCTGTAAGGAACCTGATTGGCAATGATGGGCGTCTCGGAATGAGACTGCGATTCTTTGAGAAGTTTCAAGCTGAAGTTACTGACGCCGAGATGTCGCACCTTGCCATCCCTGACCAGATTATTGAGGGCGCGAAACGTGTCAGCCAGTTTCATGCCGATCATGGGCCAGTGGATAAGATAAAGATCGAGATAGTCCGTGCCCAGGCGGCGCAGACTGGCTTGACAGGCTTTCAACACATCTTCATAATGCAAGTGGGTTGGCAGGACTTTGGATGTGATGAACAGGTTCCCGCGTTTCGCGGCTGTTTCCCGGAAGGCGCGTCCGAGTAGTTCTTCAGCGTGACCGTTGCCGTACATCTCGGCTGTGTCGAAGTGAGTATAGCCAAGTTCGAGCGCGGAGCGCAATGCGGCCAGGCGGCTGTCATCCCGCGAATGGTCGGCAAATATGCTGCCACCGAGATTGGCTGTCCCGAAGCCGATCTTGGGGAGAGTGAGGTTGCAGACGGATTCATATCTCATACTGTGGATTATAGCATTATGAAAAGTAGACCTGCCTCTCTCATCGAGACGGGTCTGGTTATCAACTGCAAACTGATTACTGCTCACTGAAGACTGATCTTACGCGGGCGCTTTATCCCATTCTTTTTGGGCGTGGTTGTATCCCCGCTTCAGGGCTTCATAATTTTTCGGGAGCAAATGTTTATGACGCGCAGGTAAATGACCTTCCAGCGCCTTCTCGACATCCTTGACTGTGATCTCCGGCAGAGCCGTCAACAACGCGCCGACTGCGACCATATTCATTAACTTCTTGTCGCCGATCTCTTCTGCGATCTCGTTGCATGGAACCATGATGACGTGGATGTCATCCCGCTTTGGGCCGCGATCCACCATGGATTGGTTGACGATCAGTGTGCCGCCGGTTGAAAGCATTTCTTCGTACTTGTCAAAGGATGGCAGGTTGAACGCAATCGCCAGTGGCGGATTCTTGACCAGCGGCGAACCGATCTCGTCGTCTGCGATGACCACCGTGCAGTTGGCTGTCCCGCCGCGCATTTCGGGACCGTAGGACGGAATCCATGTAACTTCTTTTCCGGCGTCCATGGCGGCATACGCCATAACCTGTCCGCTAAAGAGTACGCCTTGTCCGCCAAAGCCGGCGATGATGATTTCTTTTTGCATAGTCATCTCCTGTCATTGCGAGTCTTCGAGAAGCAATCTCCAATTCTGTGACGGGGATTGCTTCGCAAAGAGCGCTCGCAATGACATCTAAATCTTTATCTGTGCCACGCCCGCCGCGATCTTGTAATCGCCGAGCGGGAAGGCCGGCACCATGTGCTGTTCCACGAACTTCAACGAGTCGACCGGGGTCATGCCCCAGTTGGTCGGACAGGTTGACAGCAATTCAACCAGCGAGAAGCCCAGCCCTCGTACCTGAGTCTCGAAGGCCATGCGGATGGCTTTCTTCGCCATACGAATATTCTTCGGGTCATGCAAAGACCGGCGCACAACATAGCCGGCACCATCCAGCGTGGCCAACATTTCAGACACGCGGATCGGGTAACCCTGTGTCTCAACGTCGCGGCCATTCGGGGATGAAGTCGTCTTCATGCCGGGCAGAGTGGTCGGAGCCATCTGTCCGCCGGTCATGCCATAGTTGGCGTTGTTGATGAAAACAACCGTGATGTTTTCTCCGCGTGCCGCGGCGTGAACGATCTCTCCCATGCCGATAGATGCCAGATCGCCGTCGCCCTGGTAGGAAAAGACAATTCGGTCCGGCATGACGCGTTTAATGCCGGTTGCCATGGCAGGAGCGCGTCCGTGCGGCGCTTCCACAAAGTCAGTGTTGAAATAGTTGTAGGCGAAGACCGCGCATCCCACCGGCGCGACGCCGATGGTTCTGTCGATCACGCCCATTTCTTCGAGCACTTCGGCCACCAGTCGATGTGCCACGCCATGAGTGCAGCCGGGGCAATAGTGAGTCGGCGTGTTGGTAAAGCCTTCGGGCCGTTCGTAGACCAGATTATTCTGAGCAGTTGTTACCATTTTCACCTCTAGCTGTGCGCCATCATGCGCTCGAACCACTCGTCACGCGGATTGGCCTCGAGGCTCATGTTGCTGGACGTTATGCGTTTGATCTCACTTAGGACTTCGTCAGGGAATGGGACGACGCCGCCGAGCCTTCCGTAAAACTCAACAGGCACGCGTCCTTTCACTGCCAGGCGAACATCCTCCAGCATTTGGCCTGTGTTCATCTCGACGACCAGGAATCGGCTAGCCCGTTTAACCAGGTCGTCAATTACTTTGTCCGGAAACGGGCTGACTGTCACTGGGCGCAGCAACCCGACCTTGATACCTTGTGCGCGTGCAGCTCGCACCGCGGATAGCGCCACGCGTCCCGCTGTGCCGAAGCCGATCACAACAAACTCAGCGTCGTCGAGGAAATATTCTTTGTAGCGGACTTCATTTTCCTGCACATGTTTCCAGCGTTCGAGCAGGCGCAGGTTGGTTTGTTCCTCCGCTATCGGGTCCAGATAGATCGAAGTCAGGATGCGGCGTTCGCGCTTGCCCATGCGTCCGTTGGTTGCCCAATCCCAATCGCGGCGATTGACCGTTCGCATCTCGGGCATTTTGGCCGGTTCCATCATCTGACCGACCGAGCCATCCATGATCATCATGCAGATCGTGCGATATTTTTCAGCCAGGTCAAAAGACAAAACCATCAGGTCAATTGCCTCTTGCACCGAAGCGGGTGCCAGCACGATGTTGTGATAATCGCCGTGTCCGCCGCCGTGGACGGCCTGGTTATAGTCGGCCTGCGACGGGGCAATATTGCCGAGCCCGGGGCCGCCGCGCATTACGTTGACCAGAACCGCTGGGATTTCCGTACCCGCGATATATGACATGCCTTCCAGCATCAAGCTGACACCCGGGCTGGATGATGATGACATCACGCGCACACCGGCGCAAGCCGCGCCATACACCATATTGATCGCGCCGAGTTCACTCTCAGCCTGAACAAAAGTGCGGCCAAGTTCGGGCATGCGACGCGAAAGATATTCAAGCACTTCGGTCTGGGGCGTGATCGGATAGCCAAAATACGCTTCAAGTCCCGCGCGCACTGCGGCTTCGGCGATGGCTTCATTGCCTTTCCATAATTCACGGGTCATTTTGCTCTCCAAATAAGTAAGGGCGTAGCATTGCTACGCCCTTACGGGTGCTGCCTTGGTGATTTCGCGATAAACGGTAATCGCCGCGTCGGGGCAGACCAGTGCACAGATAGCACACCCCGTGCATCCGTCCTTGAACGTGTGCGCGGGGTGGTAGCCTTTCGGCGTCAGGTGAGCCATATTTAGTTCCATGACCTCCTGCGGACAGGCACTGATACACAATTCACAACCTTTGCAGTACTGGTCACTGACTTCGATCCAACCTTTTGCAGGCATTCAGCCTCCTTATATGAGAAGTTGGAGATTATTTAGCAAGATACCTTGCCAGCCTGATTATGTCCGCTTCGGCAAAAGGCTGATAGTGCCATGCGTCATTTTTCGCCGATACAAATGTCCTTATCTTCTAAGTGGTAGAATCTCATTGCTAACCTTTTGGAGGAGACCATGTCTGATGTTGTCATCGTTGACGCAATCCGCACGCCGATTGGATCATTGGGAGGGGTGCTCGCTTCCGTTCGTCCGGACGATCTGGCAGCTCTCGTTATAAAAAGCATCCTCGAACGCAACAAGCTTGATCCGGCTCTGGTCGAAGAAGTTTATTTTGGATGCGCCAACCAGGCGGGCGAAGATAACCGCAATGTGGCGCGCATGGCATTGTTGTTGGCGGGACTTCCCGTCAGCGTTGCGGGCGTGACCGTGAACCGTTTATGCGCTTCCGGCTTGAATGCGGTCAATCAGGCCGCGCGCGCCATCCGGTCCGGCGAAGGCGATATCTTTATCGCTGGCGGAGTCGAATCAATGAGCCGCGCACCGTATTCGCTGCCGAAGGCAGAAACGGGTTATTCGTTCGGTAATCTCACCGCGTATGACACGGCGCTTGGCTGGCGATATCCAAATCCAAAGATGAAAGAAATGTATGGCACCGATTCGATGGGCGAGACGGCGGAGAATATTGCCAAAGAACGTCCGCACATTACGCGCGTGAAGCAGGATGCTTTTGCGCTGCGTTCGCATCAGCGCGCTATTTCTGGGATCGACTCGGGCAGATTCGCGGAAGAGATTTTACCGGTTCCGATTCCACAGCCGGGCGGCTTCGTGCCGCCCGTGCGCAATGCTGCTGGCATGACGCCAGCGGCGCAGAAAAAAGGTGAACCGCTTTTGGTGACGACCGATGAACGTCCGCGCCGAGATACGACCATGGAATCTTTGGCGAGACTTAGGCCCGCTTTTGCCAAAGAAGGCGGAACAGTTACGGCAGGTAATTCGTCTGGATTGAATGATGGCGCGGCCGCTTTGTTAGTGATGTCAGCGGATAAAGCCAAGGAACTTAAACTCAAACCATTAGCCAGGATTGTTTCATCGGCCGCGGCGGGCGTACCGCCGCGCGTGATGGGTTATGGTCCGGTTCCCGCCACGCAGAAGGCTCTTCAGCGCGCGGGCCTGACCATCAAAGACATTGGCCTTGTTGAACTAAACGAAGCCTTTGCTGTGCAATCGCTGGCCGTGGTCGAAGATTTGGAACTTGACCCCAAAATTGTCAATGTCAACGGCGGCGCGATCGCTCTCGGACATCCGCTTGGGTGTTCGGGTGCGCGCATCCTGACCACGCTTTTATATGAAATGAAACGCCGCGGGGACGTGAAATATGGTCTCGCGACTTTATGTGTTGGAGTTGGTCAGGGTGAAGCAACGATTATCGAGGTTGCAGGTTAGAAAGTTTTCAAGTTGGAAAGTTTGAAAATCCAACCTTTCAACCTTCCAATCTTTGAACCTGCCAACACACATAGGAGAATCATGAAACGCATCCTCACTTTTCTATTCCTGCTTTCTTTCCTTGCCGCCTGTGGCACACCGAATCAAGTTCCGATTCCGGTCACACAAGGACCGACGCTTGCTCCTGAAACTTCTGTCGCGCCCGCCGCTCCCACATCAGCCACACCTGCTTGGATTAACGCGCCAATTGTGACTTCGCCTGGATTGGCCTTCATCCAAATGATCGATGAGAAAAATGGCTGGGGAATCACGGATACAAAAGTGGTCCGCACCGATGACGGAGGCGTGATGTGGTATGACGTAACGCCGCCCAACCCTCCGGCGCTTGGCTATTCCGCCAAAGCTGAGTTCATCGATGACATGCACGGATGGATGCTCGTCTCCGATGCATCCAATCCAAACGCGGGCACGTTGTATCGTACGAGCAATGGCGGTACGGGTTGGACGCCCATTTCTGTGCCTTTCGGATCCGGTGAGTTGCATTTCATTGATCAAAACAATGGCTGGGCCATGGCTGACCTCGGCGCGGGCGCGGGCTCGATGGGCATTGCAATTTTCCAAACCACGGATGGCGGCCAAACCTGGACTCAAACTTACACCAACGATCCCAACCAAACCGGCGCGGGCGACAGTCTTCCGCTTGGCGGGATCAAGGATGGCATGACTGTTACCGATATGAAGAATGCCTGGGTCGGTGGAGTTACGTACGCGCCGGGTGTCGTTTATCTGTATCAAACGTCAGACGCAGGTCACTCCTGGAATCTGGAGTCCGTTCCAATTCCCGCGGGATACGAGCAAGCCCAGCCAGAAACCCGTGGTCCGCAATTCGTCTCATCCACTGACGCCTATTTGCCCGTCACCATGCAAAATCAATACGGTGTTATGCTCGCCATTTATGTCTCGCATGATGGCGGCGCAAATTGGGCGCTCACACCCACCATGATCCCGCAAGGCGGCTTGATGGATTTTGTCTCAGCCCAGGATGGCTTAGTCTGGAATGCCAGTGCGTTTTACATAACGCATGATGGCGCAAAAACCTGGACAGTCGTCACGCCTGATGTGGCCTTCGGCGAAAATTTTGCAGGGATGGATTTTGTTTCGCCCACCACGGGCTTTGTGTTGACCAACGATGCTGCCAGCACGCGGACTTTATATAAAACAACGGATGGCGGCGCTACGTGGAACGTGCTAGGAAAATAACTTGAAAAAACTTTTTGTTTTTTTGACTCTTGGGTTATTCGTGCTGGCCTGTTCGATCACTTCATCTACGCTCGCTCCTATCACGCCGACCGCAGCATCTCCTTTTCTTATGCCCTCTCGTATCTGGATGATGGATCCAACCACCGGCTGGGGTTTGGCCGAATGGAGCACGCAGTCCGAGA
>JAMDBC010000125.1:11067-12723 GCA_023484185.1 Chloroflexota bacterium
GACGGATGGCGGCGCTACGTGGAACGTGCTAGGAAAATAACTTGAAAAAACTTTTTGTTTTTTTGACTCTTGGGTTATTCGTGCTGGCCTGTTCGATCACTTCATCTACCTCATCGCCCGCTTCTCCCGCGGGGCCTTCACCGGCTCCCGTTGTTCAGGCTTCATCTACGCTCGCTCCTATCACGCCGACCGCAGCATCTCCTTTTCTTATGCCCTCTCGTATCTGGATGATGGATCCAACCACCGGCTGGGGTTTGGCCGAATGGAGCACGCAGTCCGAGATAAATACTCATTTGCTTCGCACTATCGATAGCGGAGGAACATGGCATGATATTTCGCCTACTGCAAAGGCCGACCAATTCTTTGCATTGGACTCAACACGTGCCTGGGTTCTGGTGCCTGAAAATTCTCCCGTAAATGGAACGCTTTATCGCACATCAAATGGAGGCAAAACGTGGCAGTCTTTTTCAGTTCCGTTTGGGCAGGGGAGCCTGCAATTCCTCGATATAAACGAAGGCTGGGCAATCTATAATGGAGTTCCATGGACTCAAGCCATACCTATCTTGCTCTTCCATACCAGTGATGGCGGTGCAAATTGGACGCAAATGCCCGTTAATGAACGGCCCGGTTATTCATCATCTTTTGGGGTCCCAGGTGGAATGGTCCTTAATTCCGGTCAGACATTAACATTCTCAAGAAATGCCATCTGGATTGTCAGTGACCTTGATTATCCGGTAGATATACCATCACTTTATGTTTCATGGGACAATGGGAAGAAATGGCAGGGGGCTAAACTCTCATTGCCTGCTTTTATCAATGCTAAAAAGGATCCTCTTGGTTTTGAGCATCCAATCTTTATGACGGATACTCTGGCCTACCTGCCTTTGATAGTCAATGATACTCTTTCTATTTTCGTCAGTAATGATGGCGGCAGATCATGGTCGCTTCGAAAAAACACAGTAAAAAATGTTAAGCATTTCACTCGTGTAGACTTTGTCAGCGAGCTGGATGCTTTCGTCCTTTGTGGTGAGAATGTTTGCGTCACCCATGACGGGGCGCAAACCTGGCAGACTGTGAAGACGAACTTCGGCCTGAATCCACAAATAGATTACATTGTTAAACTTGATTTTGTGAACACAACCATCGGATGGGCGCTTGTTTCACATCAAAACGGAGAAATCACTACCTACACATTGCTCAAGTCCACTGACGGCGGCGCTACCTGGACTATTTTAGGAAAATAACTTGAAGAAACTTTTTGCCCTTTTGACTCTTGGATTGGTCACGCTGGCCTGTTCGATGATCTTATCATCGCCCGCTTCTCCCGCGGGGCCTTCACCGGCTCCCGTTGTTCAGGCTTCATCTGCGCTCGCGCCGACAGCCGTCCCCGCGCTGACAGCTGAACAGCTCAAGAATGCTCAATATCAACTTGTCTTTCAAGATTCGCATAAGACTATTCAGTTGGCCAATGGCGTTTACCAAAATGGAAGCGATCCTGCTTCACCAGATTATGCGGATGTGACATTGGTCGATCAAATGGCTTTTGGTGATCTTAACGGCGATGGTGCGCCAGATGCCGCAGTATTGCTTGCAGAGAATTATGGCGGAACAGGCGTATTCGTCTCGGTTGTGGCAATGTGTAGGTAGTGATTTCTC
>JAMDBC010000051.1 GCA_023484185.1 Chloroflexota bacterium
ATCCGCGTAATGCTTGTTGTAGGCGTGACCAGACTCGCCGGTGGTGTGGACGGTGAGCGAGTTGTTGAGATTGCTCATGTCGGCGATCATGCGCATGGACGGGACATCGGTCACTTCATAGCCCAGGCTTGGATTCCAGGCAGTGGCATTCACAATGGATGCGCCGCCGCTGGTTTGGAACGGCCCGCGGTTGAACAAAGAATCGATCAAGCCGATGCCTGTTGAGCCCAACGTCAGGTTTTGGAATGTGGCAGTGTGCATTTGACCCCAACTCCACTTGGACATATCGCTTCCATATTTACCTTCCAATTCGCTGACCGCCTGACTCCATGATTTCTTGATGATGTCGTCACGTGTCTCGGTAACCGTTGATGTGGTTTTATCATCCCAGAATGGATCGGTTGGATTTTTCACGAGGTTGCGTATGACTTCGTTCCAGTGCGAGCCATCGTCCGGCCAGTAATCTTTCGGCAAATCATCGTCGAAGGTATTATTCAGCAAATGTCGCCAGAAGGATTCAAAGACTGCCGCAGACGCAGAATCCGCTTTTGCCTGATAATCCCAATTTTTGAGCAGATCGAGGGCCGCAGTATCATTTCCAGTGAATTGACCGCTCATTTGGGTGAGCAAGGGCACAAAAACTGGCGCATCGGGGTCGAAGTCATCGCCCTGCATTTTCTGGATGTAAGAGATGTCGATCTTGCTGGGCGCGTTTTTGATCATATCCACAATGCGCTGTGCGCGGAAGCCGTAGTTCCAATCGGCAGTGATCAAATATGGGTAATTATTCGGTGCGACCTGATTATTGGCCGTGGCGATATATCCCTCAGCAGGATTGTACGTGTACGGCAGTTGATCGAACGGGATGTAACCTGTCCAATCGTATTGGCTGTCCCAGCCGGGAACGGGATAGCGGCCGTCACCGCTTTTGCGGATTGGAACATCACCGGGCATTTGATAGCCGATGTTGCCCGATGTGTCGGCGTAAACCAAATTCTGTGCGGGGACGTGGAAGTTTTTCGCGGCGGCGCGGAAGTCGCTCCAGTTTTTGGCTTTGTCGAAGCCCCAAATGGCTTCGAACGGCGTGGATGGCGTCAGCGCGGTCCATTGCAGGGCGATGACGTAATTGTCCGGCAGGGCAACGCCGGACCGGTCTTTGAATGGCACGAAAGTTGGATCGTTGGATGTGTTGACATCTTTCAATTTGCCATAGGTATCCGAGATGACTGGGCCATGCCGCGTGGAGCGCACGGTAATTTCCACCGGAGAGCCACCGACCACGTTGATGGTTTCCTTGCGCGTCGTGAAGTCAACCCATTTGCCATCCACTTCGTATTGATTGGGATTATCAGGATTGACTTTTTCGATGAACAAATCCATTACGTCTGGGCCGACATTGGTAAAGCCCCAGGCGATCTTGTCATTGTGGCCGATGACCACGCCCGGCACGCCCGCGAAGGAAAAGCCGCTCATTTCATACGGACAGGCATCACTCTTTGGCTGGCAGTGCATGTCGATCTGATACCAGATCGAGGGCATTTGAATTGCCAGATGCGGATCATTGGCGAGGATGGGCAGACCGGTCGCGGTCAGCTTGCCGGAGACAACCCAGGAGTTGGAACCGATCCCGTCGCTTTTCGGCCCCAGAGCCAGGTCCAGAAGTGAAGCGTTCTGTTGAAGCGCGTCAAGCGGAAGTTTGGAAACGTCAAAGGCCGAAGTGCTGGAAGGTTGGGAAGTTGTCGAGCCGTCGCCGATCTTGTTGACAATGATCGGATGATCGGAGGGATAGGGCGGATAGAGTTGGTCAACCTGTTGGGCGGTGAGCGTCTTGAGCAAAACGGCGCGCTGGATTTCTTCATCCATATTGCCGCGCAGATCCCAAGCCATGGCCTTGCCCCATGTCAGCGAGTTGACCGGAGTCCACGGCGCGATCTTGTAAGCGGGGCTGAGCAAACTCAACACGGCGTATTCAAGGCTGAGCGCTGTGCCGGTATGATCCTTCAAATATGAGTTGACACCCGCCGTATAAGAATCGAGAATGGCTTTTGATTCCGGCCCCAAACCGGCATACTCGGCTTCGGCGGTTTGTTTCCAGCCCAATGTTCTCAGGAATGAATCGGTATCGGTCTGGCCTTTGCCGAACATTTCGGAGAGCGTGCCAGAACCGATGTGCCGCCAGGCGTCCATTTGCCAGAAGCGATCCTGCGCATGGACGTAGCCCTGCGCGAAGAACATGTCGTGAACGGTGGATGCGTAAATGTGCGGGATTCCCATGTTGTCGCGATAGACATCCACCGGGCCGTCCAGGCCTTGCAGATGAATCTCGCCGTCGATCTGCGGGAAAGACTTCGGTGCGACTGTATTCGGCAGATAACTCTTGAAATAATAGAACCCGCCTGCCCCTACCAATAGCGCCAGAACAACAATGACAACCAGCCCCCGGCCAAGCCACTTCCAGAAATTTTTCATTGCTCCTCCAGGATGACATCGTACTCGTAGAGTAAAAGTTTTGACGATTATACAACCGATGGATAAAACCCAACGATATGAAAAAAGAGACGTTTCGGTAAACGCCTCTTTCCGGACCCTTCGACTTCGCTCGGGGCAGGCCTCTCGGCGGGTCGCCGTTAAATTTTGCAAGGGCAGAGCGAAGCTCCGCCCCTATAATTATGATTCCAACTTTGACAATTAAGTTCCAAAGTTTGACGGCTTACTCGAAAGTTTATTGGTTCAATTCCAAAGTTTGTTAGTGAAACTTCAAAGTTTCTTAATCATTTCGTACATCTCTTTTGTCTGAGCTATTGTGGAATACCCCAAATCGCAACCGATGTTTTCATCACGACCATAAACCGGCTGAAGTCAGCCGAATAATCCATGAAAAAGATCGTACCCAGGTTAACCGTTCCCGCAATCACTTTATTGGAAATATCGATCAGATCGAGCTGGCCTTTACTCGCGTCATATCCAAGAATGGATTGCCCATCCGGTAAAACAACCATATTTTGAATGGGATCTGTAAGGGTAATTCTTCGGGAGGCCGGCCGATTCGATGAAAGCTCCCAAATCAAAACGCGTGGAATCCACACATTATGGTTAACATCATTCAGCTCCCCTTCTGCGATTAAAGAACGTCCATCAGGCGAAAAGATAATCTCGCTTGTGGCATGTGGAGTCCCAGGATCATAATATAGGACCGGAACATTCGTGCCTGATGACAAGTCGTAAACGGCAAACACTTCCGACGCAGTGGCCAGATATCTGCCATCAGGTGAAAAGACCAGATTGCCAACATTATTCTTTAACACATAAGGTGCCCGCGCCTCTCCGTCGGAAACTTGCCAGACATGAACCATGCTGTCGCTTCCTGAGGCTGCGATCAGACTACCATCCGGGGAAAACGCGACTGCCCTGACCGCATAGGATGCACCTTGCAAAGTCTTGGATAGGCGGCCATCCGATACATTCCATAGCAAAACTTTGCCGCTGCCCAAACCAACCGCAACCAGGCTTTCATTTGCAGAGAAAGCTAAAGCTGAATAAGCTGCCTTCGTACCAAGGCTTTGTGTCCAAAGCAGGTTGCCGGTCTCAGACTCTCTTAGTTCCAGTGAATATTGCTTGGGATATCGAACCGTTAACAAAGCGGCTTTGTCTGCCAGCGGGGAAAGCACAGCGCCGGTTATCTTGACAATGTCGCTTCCAAGATTCCATTGATATAAAGAAACAAGGTTTTGAAAATTGGAAAGGCTGATCGGCGACGGGGCAGTAGGGGTGTTGGTGGCTTGAACCAAAGGTGTAATTTCAGTTGGTGGTTGCGGACTGTTGGATGGATTGATTGTTGGCTCCGGAGAAGCCGAAGTCGCGGACGCCAAGACACTGCACGCGCTCAGAACGAACGCGACCATCACAAATAAAATCATTCCTGATTGGGGAATGCCGGATTTCATCATTTGCTCCTTAGGGCAATTTAGTGTATTGTAATCCTAACGGATCATCAAATGCGGCAGCGACCCAAATCTCGTTTACGATATGCAGCCGGCGGAATTTTATTCAGGGTCATGCCCGATTTGGCAAGCATTATGAGCCGGGAGATGTATACTCCGTTTACTACACAGAAGGCAGTGAAGGGGAAGTGCTCTCGGCCGAATTGATCTCAAAAGCAAAATAACTTTACTGGCAATTATCTGAAACAAAAAGAGACGTTCGGGAAAACGCCGTTTTCCGGGCTTTGAGCGGGTTGTTATTAAATCTGCGAAGGTATTGAGTTTGTTTTAGATTGCGGCTCTAAGTCCTCGTTTGGGTAGTTATTCGATTATGAATTCCATGATTTCGCCTTATATGTCTGATGTATTCGCGAGATCTTTTCTTAGTATCGATCTTTGCTTTTTTGCAAGAATGAGGCCATCTTCTTCCATAATTATTATACTGGCGGAGGCAACATCAAAATTGCAACAATCGGATAAACTTCTAACATACCCCGTATTTCGGAAGGAAATCCCCACATGACAAAAAGGATTAGAAAAACAGGAAGCATCGAAAGCGCAACGCGCGGGAACAACGGTTTATAACTCCACTTATAAGCCACTAAGATTGTTATAAAAGCAATAGCCACCATCCACCAAACCAGCAAGAGTGGTGTTGTTTGTGCAATTCCTTTATAATAATCGATCTGGTCGTAAAAGTGCCATTCTACAACACTGCCGGGGTTGTTGCGGAAAACAAACATAACGATTCCATGAATCAAACCGTAGATTCCAATCTGGCTAGCGGAAAGTACTATAAATTGACGCCCCGGCATCCTATTGTAAAAATAGAGGGCGAAAATTGGGAATAAGAAAATAGAGGTTTCCTTATTTAAGGTTGCGCAAGCAAAAACGAATAGGAACCAACCCCATCTTTTCTCGAACATAAGCAATGAGCTCATTGAAAAGAAGAATAGAACTGGGAGATCATACATATAGCCAAATCCAAAAAAAATCATACATCCGGCCAATGCGAGAAGAGGAAAAACATATTGGATTCTGAAACTATAACCAAGCTCTTTTACAAATCGCCAAATGACGAATATAAAGCCAACTAATGAAAGATACATCATCATGAGGATAATTACAACTTGGCGAGGGAACGAACTTCCACTAAATCTTTCTGATACAATTTTGTCCCCCACAATTGTATCCAGTCTTGCTACAAGTCTTGACGCTATCCTTTTGGGTACCACTGGACTGAGAATATTCGCAACTATAGGTAGAAACACTCTATAAGCAAAAGGACGATAGGCAGTGCCAGTTATTACCTTGTCAAAAGATGCTTCCTTCTTTTTGCCAAGGCCTGAGACTTGTAAGAAATCGATAAATATAAATAATGCCATTACCAGCACAAGGATGCAGTAAATGGTTTTTTTTACCCAAGATATTCTATGGCTCCGTAACCCTTCAATATTCAACGTAAACATATCTCCATAATTTGTTTGTTCGATTCGTTTTAATACGTATTTTCATTTGTTGAGTCGGTGTCAAGCTGTCCAGGTTCACGCTCCCATTCAACTTTATGCTCATCCAACACCGCCTGAGTCAGATTGACGCCTACAACGGCATACTTTCCATAGGTTGATGCTACGAGATCGTAGAAAATAAAGTCGTGATGGTCATATCCTAGTGAAGCTGCTTGCAGCGTTTTTAGGATAAACGAATCTAAGTTCTGCTCTCTGAATTTGACAGCAGGAGTTTTTGCGACTTTATATTCATTTGCTTTCAGGCGAGTGGTAGCTAACATTGTTATCACCTTTTTTCTTATTTCAAATGATCATTCCAAATGCTTTCTAACTCTGGCGGCAAAGGAAGTTTCAAATTGAATTGTTTCTCATACATTAATTACTTGTTGAACTAGCAAAGCAGCCATTGACTTTGCATGCTGAGGACTCGTTCGAACTGTGAGTTCATCAGAGACATTTAGAACTTGCTGGTCTTTGATTATTAGAGGTCTGCCCGCATCGTCAAATTGGGGCGACTGACTTCTAAAAACCATAGTAACATCATAGACGCTACCGAGCATGTTAACCGCATTTGCATAAAAATTCTTTGACTTTTCGTCCATTGGTCGCTCCTCTTTGCTCCACTAGGATTTTACCAACCCCTTGAGTAGTATGTTATTTATCACTCATCTGCTCATTGCATAAATTATAGCGCATGACAAAGCGTTAATTCAACAAAACTATTTCACCACACCTGTCAACCTTGGAAACCAATATCACAACAAATCTGCGGCGGGTTTGGGCATGGTATCTTCAATCAAGATATTTTCCGATTGTAGCATAGTAGGTCGGACTGTCAGTCCGACTTACAATAAGTCCATTGCCAGTCTTCCCACTTTGATGCCAATCCAGCCTTGACGGGATTTTCCAACACATAAAAGACGATTCTTTGGAATCCTTCATTGTTGCGAATCGCGCGGTCATAACTTTCATCCTGCCAGAAAGCGCCTTCCCTGCCTAGCAGTTTGTTGCTTTGGCGGGCAGTATGGCGTTTGAGAAATTGCAAAATGTAGTCCAGAGGAAAGTAGGATTCGTCCATTTGTTGCAAAGGAGCAAAGACCGCGTGGACATGATTGGGCATAATGCTAAAAGCAAACAGATCATATTGCCGCTTATCTCGATAGTGCAATGCCTCTTTCACAATGTTCGCGACTTCAGGTTGCGACAGCCAGCGTGGACCAGCCTTGGCCTTGTCGAGATACCCATCCCATCGGCCAAATGAACGGCGCTCATCGAGATCACCCATTAATTTGCGTTTATCTACGGCCAATTCAAACAGCTTGTGTTTTTCCTCATCCCTTTCTTCGCGCAGGGACTCAATCACTTCGTAAGGCAATGAATCCTTTAGGCGAAACGTCACAAAGAACGTTGCGCCCGCTGGTTGCCAGTGTGGAAGATGACGATGATAATATTCGCGTGAATCGGTCATTGCAACTATGTAGGTCGGATTGTCAATCCGACCTGCCCCTTGAGCTATCAATCCAACCTACAACTTTATTTCACCACACCTGTCAATCTTGGGAACCAATACCACAATAAATCTGCGGCGGGCTTGCCATGCACGGATGCGGACTTATCCTGTAACATGGCGGGCGCGGGTCGCCATCATGATTTCTCCTTGTTCAGGCATTATTCCAGTCATCGTCATCCACAGGATTGTTCCAAAAGTCGAGAGTGCTTTCTGCCGCCGCCATTAAATCGCTGAAAGATTCTCCCGACTCCAACACAAAAACGGTAACGTGCGCACCGGGAGGAAATGGAACTATTAACTCGACTTGTCCATTTTGATTTACTTCGACGTCGTATTTAAGAGCCGCTTGCGCTAAGGTAGTCATCTTTCACCTCGCAATTCAATTATACAACATACGTTTTTTACTTCACCATCCCCGTCAATCTTGGGAACCAGTACCATAATAAATCTGCGGCGGGCTTGCCATGCACAGATGCGGATTTATCCTGCAGCATGGCGGGCGGATAATATCCGCGTGTGACGATGCCTCCGACCCACGGGCGCGTGTTGATGGCATTCAACATCACCTCATAAAGATCGGCCTGTGTTTGCAGATCGCGCGAGACCGAACTTGGATTGTTCGGCTGGTTGAGGGCTGTCCAATCGAGACAGCCGCCTTTGCCATCATTGAAGCATCCGGTCGCCGCGCCGCTGGCGGATGGATAGGCCAGCGCGATGATGAGCGGCTTGTTGATCAGCAAAGGCAAAGCCGAGACTTCATTATCGAGAAGTTTGGCGGCTTGCGCGGCCATGTCTGTTTTGGACGCGCCTGCCTGATTTGCGAGCGGCGCGTTCCACAATAAATAAACGCCATCTGTATCTTGCAGGAAGACCAAAGATGTTTGGAATTTACCGGGCGTGTACGGCAATGCCCATAAAACTTTGCCGCTGAAATGTTGGCGGACTTCAGCTACGATGGCTTTCCAGCGCGCGTCCGCATCGGCGGGCACACCGGACGATGTGCCGTCTGCTAATAAACCGCCGGGCATGGCCGAGTCGAGCCAGTCTCCGCCGAGGATGATGGCCTGCGAACCGGATTGAGTCGCCAGGTCCGCGTAATTGACGGCGAAGGCGCGGTAATGGTCAAACCAGGTTTGCCACCAGGCCGCGTTGCGTGGAGCGTTTTTCCAGAAGTCTGCAGCTGAAGTTGTGAAGCGCGGAGTTGGGAAGAGCGCCACGTTCAAGTTCGCACTGCGAGCCTGGCTGACCATGATGGCCGAGTCAAGCCAGAATGGATCAGCGCCGGGGTTCGTTCCAAACTCAAGTGGGGAGGTTCGTTTGAACGTCCAACTCGGAGTGAAGATGACCCAATTAGCGCCAAGCGCCTGCACATTTTGCACGGCTTGTGGATTGTAATAAGACCAATTCGGCCGATAGGTTGACTGAAACTCGACGCCGGTCATAAATCCACTAGGGCGCGCGGTGATGGCCGAACCAACAAGCGTGGTCGGTTCGGTTTGATCGAGCCATGCCCAACTATCCACTGTGTCTTGAATATCCTCGGATATAAGACTGGTGGCTACTTCGCGGCCTGTGGCCGAATCACCGGCTGTGGCAAGATCGTCCGCGCTGCCGCATTGTCCATCTCGGCAATAACGATAGTGGAATGTGCCCAGCATGTTCAACGGGCCATATAATTTGTAAGCCCACTTATTGTTGCCCAGCGACCACATCGGGATCGGTTCGGTCCAGCCATAAGGGTTGAATTGAATGTAAATAATATCGTTGGCTTGCGTAGTCGAGGGAACCGTTACTTCAAAAAGAATGGGCGCAGAGTTGCCGGCCTTCCAGGTCGCAACTGTATCTTGAATCAAAACATCCTGCGCGGGGACGATGAACTCACGCAATTGAAATTCACCAGTGGCTTTGTGTTCAGCATTCCAGAAGCCATCGCCAAGTGTGTACTTGTATTGGACGTACGCGCCGACCGGCAGGCTAAGCGTTACTTGATAATGTCCATCAGGCTGCAACGCCATGACGGGCATCCGGTCAGCGACGGTATTCATACCGCCTTTCATGTCGGCGAAGGTATTGCCCAATTCGATCAAGTTGCCCGCGATGCGGATGGGCGCGCCTTGAATATCGTTCGGCGCAGTCACGTTGAAAGTGACATGTACCAGCGGCGAGGCCTTGACCTTTATCTGGTCCACTGTTGTATTTAGTTTTTCGGCTACCAGAGCGCCTTGTTGAAAAGGTTGGTAGGTGCCGTCGAGCGAATAAACGACCAGGTTGTGCGTGCCAGTCGGCAGTCCCTGTAGATCGAAGCGTCCGGCAGAGTCGGTGATGGATTGCACGCCACCGGCGGTCACCATCAGACTGGGAACGGGCGCGCCGGTATCCGCATTCGTGACGCGCCCCTGGATGCCGCCGGTCGGGCGCGTATAAGTCTTATCCTCCCAACTGCCAATGATATCCCGCACCTCGCCCGGCGCGGCCACATAATACAAGCGATAACGGATCGGCGTGTCCAGTACGGTATCTTCCAGAATGGGACGAGCGCCTTGGCGGATGTAGCGATACTTGATAACGGCATTCAATGGCAGCGCCACGGTTGCGCTGTAAGTAGAAGAATCCCTAGCCTGCATCGGATAGTTTACGGCATTGAATGACAGACCCGTGACTTCATCAAGAATACTCAGTGTGAGGCTTTCACCCGCGGCCAATGGTTCAGGGACGGTGACGATGAACGTTGCCTGCGCGCGCGGCTGGGGCGTCGGCGAAGGCACAACCGGACTGGGAGGTTGTGTCGGCAATCCGGGGGGCGGCTGGAACAATGACAATTGGCAGGCGCTCCCAATCAACGCCAAAAGGCACAGGGATACCATCAGAGCGCTTCGGGTCCAGGGTTTCATGCGGCTTCCTCCTCACCAGGCTTTTGCTCGTCCGAGCTTCTACGGCCGGCGTACGCGAAAAAGCTTAATCCGATGCTGATGAAATATAACAAGATCATGGGCAGCATGACCAATCCCATATTGACCGGGTCTACGGTGGGAGTGATGGCCGCCGCGACAATCGAAATAATGACCACCGCAATGCGCCAGTTTCTCGCCAATGGCTGAGGCTTGACCAATCCAATGGCGGTCAATACATAGATCACAAGCGGAAATTCAAACGCCACACCGATCCAGAACATCAGGCCGGTGACAAATGAAAAATAGGATGCCGGACGAAGCGCCGTTTTGATGCCAAGGAAGTTCAGCAGGAATGGCAGGGCACTCGGCAAAAGCACGTAATAGGTGAAGGCCATGCCGCCGATGAAAAAGATGGCGGCCATCGGAATGCCGACCAAACCATATACCCGTTCGCGCGGTCTGAGTCCGGGCGCGGCAAAAGCCCAAAGCTCGAATGCAATGTAGGGAATCGAAATGGCGATGCCTGCCAGCAAGGCGACCTTCATAAACACACCGATTGATTCGGTCACTTCAATGGCCTGCAGCGCTTGCAAACCTCCCACGGGGATGGCGAGAAAATCCACCATTTGCTGGGTGTATAGGAAGGCAATGCCCACGCCAACGATCAGTCCCAACAGGGAGCGCAGAAGATGTCCGCGCAAAGCCTCGACCTGATCCCAGAATAATTGGCGCGCCTTTTCGTTTTGAGCCAGGTCGCTGAACACATCACCCAGCGAATGTTCCTCCGGCTCGGTGGCCATGAAGCGGTGTATGCCGCGCACTGCGCGAAAAGGCAGGGTCAAAATCCACCCGACGGCGCGGAAGGGGAAGGTGACGATGCGCCACAGGCCGCGTAGGAACTTACGCATTTTTATCCTCGTCGCTGGCTGGGGGTGGGGGAGAAGACAGGATTGTATTCTCAGGTTCAGAAACGGCGGGCCGCTTTAGTTCGTCGGCTTGAGGCGGTTGTGGATTCCCTATAGGAATGGATTGAACTGAACGAAGATCTTTTTGCACCGCGCCGATTGACCCGCTCACATCTTTTTGAATATCCTTGATTTCCTTGTTCAATTCATCCAGCGATGCTTCACGCATCAGACGTGTCGGAAGGTTTTGGATCTCGCGCGAAGTTTGTTGAAAGAGTTTCCAGCCGTCTGATGTAACGACTTGTCTTAACCACTTGCCGAGAGTGCGCCCCGCTTTTTGCATGTCTTTTGGACCAAGCAGGATCAGGGCGATGACAACGATAAAGAAAAGCTCGGATGGGCCGATACCCAATATTTCCATAATTAGTTTTCTTTCGTAATCGAGTGGAGTTGCTGTTTGATTTCGTGTTGATGTTCGACCAGGCTGCCCAGCACACCGTTAACGAAGCGCGGCGCGCTGTCCGAGCCGTACATCTTCGCCAGTTCCACTGCTTCGTTGATGGCAACCTTGACGGGCGTCTCGCCCTGCACGGCAAACTCCCAGCAGGCGACGCGCAGAATGTTGCGGTCAATGGCCGCGATCTGGTCGAGCGGCCATTCGGGCGCATATTTGGCGATGATCTGATCGAGTTCCTGGGAGAGCGGGAGAACCCCGAAGATGATCTGGCGGGAGAATTCTGCCAGTTCGTCGGTAAGCGGAGTTTCCTCCAGCCGTTGATTCAGAATATCGGCTGGAGGGTGGTTCGCGATATCAATTTCGTAAAGTACTTGCAGGGCAATACTACGCGCCCTGGTGCGGGACTTCATAAGAGTTAAGCCTCGGCTTCCTCGTAATCAATATCTTCGATGTGGATGTCGATCTGCGCAACTTCCATACCGACCATTTCCTGAATGGCGCGCGCCACGCCGTGCTGTACGTTGCGGCTCACTTCGCGGATGTTGATGTCTTCTTTGAGAATGAGATAGATATCAGCAAAGACCGTATTTTCGTGGATGTTGATCTGCACGCCGTCGTTCGCGCCGCGCCGGAAGATGCGGTTGACTCCACCGGAGACAGGCGCCAGCCCGCTGACGCCGGGCACGCTCAAGGCGGCCATGCGCGCGATGCTGGTCAACACTTCGGGTGCAACGGTGGTCTTGCCGGGCGGACGATTGTTATCTGTCATTGTTTTCTCTCCTGTCATTGCGAGCGATTTGTGCGAAGCAATCTTCTGAATTAAGTGGGAGATTGCTTCGGGGCAAAGAAGGCCCTCGCAATGACATATTAATTGATTACATCATCGCCATGCCGCCGTCCACGCCGAGAACCTGACCAGTGATGTACGCGGCCTGGTCGGAGGCGAGGAATGCGGTGGCGTAAGCGATCTCTTCGGGCTTGCCTTTGCGTCCAAGCGGAACCATTTTGAGCGCGGCTCACTAA
>JAMDBC010000099.1:0-4211 GCA_023484185.1 Chloroflexota bacterium
GGCGGATGGCCTGTTCGACATCCTCTGCTTGAATTTCCTGCTCAGGCGAGGTCTTGATGATACGGGCGCGCACGGCCTGGAAGAAGCCAACGTCATCGCGGATCGCCAGAACTTTTTCGTTCGGGATAGCCAAAGCAAAGGCCTGTGAAAGCCGTGTGACGGTTTGAGTGTAGCGTTGCTTGCCGTTTTCCAAGCCGAGGATATGATCCTGTGCCCAATTGAGCAGACTCAATTGCTCATCGCCCTTGCCGTTCTTCCATTTGGAATAATCAAAACCATGAAATAAATCTTTGCAGATCTCATACTCGCGCAGAGTGAGCGCAACGGCTTCTTGTTGGTCAATTGCAGTATTGCCTTTGCCGCCGCTTTCGGTGTAGACGGCCAATGCTTGTTGTAAGTGATAAGCCAAACCAAGATAATCCACGATCAGGCCGCCGGGCTTATCGCCATACACGCGATTGACGCGCGCAATGGCTTGCATGAGACCGTGACCTTTCATAGGCTTGTCAATATACATGGTGTGCAGTGACGGGACATCGAAGCCCGTCAGCCACATATCACGCACAATGACCGCTTTGAAATGATCTTTGGCGTCCTTGAAGCGATTGGCGAGTTTCTCGCGGCGTTCCTTGTTGCGGATATGCCCCTGCCATTCGAGCGGATCGCTGGCGCTGCCTGTCATCACGATTTTGAGCGCGCCTTTTGCGTCGTCTGTGGAATGCCAGTCGGGGCGCAGCTTGATGATGGCATTGTACAGGTCCACGCAGATGCGGCGGGACATGCACACGATCATGGCCTTGCCTTCGATGACTTCAAGGCGCAGGTCGAAATGTTTTAGCAAATCACGCGCGATCAAGTCAACGCGTTCGTCCGTGCCGACAATAGCTTCGAGCGCAGCCCATTTGCTCTTGAGTTTTTCTTTCTCTGCTGTCTCTTCGCCTTCGGTCAATTCTTCAAATTCATGTTCGACCTTCGCCTTTTCTGATTCCTTCAATTCCAGTTTGGCAAGGCGGCCTTCGTAATAAATCGGCACGGTCGCGCCATCGGCAACAGCTCGCTGAATATCATAGATACTCAGGTAATCGCCGAAGACAGCGCGCGTGCTGGCGTCTTTGAGTTCAATCGGTGTGCCTGTAAAACCAATGAATGAGGCGTTCGGCAGGGCTTCACGCATGGCGCTTGCGTAGCCATCAATGAAATCATATTGACTGCGATGCGCTTCATCGGCAATCACGACAATATTGCGGCGTTCACATAATGCGCCCTCACCCGTGCTTCGCGACCCTCTCCCAATTCTGGGAGAGGGGGATACAAACTTTTGAATAGTGGTAAAGATAATGCCACCCGAAGCGGACTTGCGAAGTAATTCCGCCAAGTCGTCGCGGCTTTCGGCCTGGACCGGCGATTGGCGCAATAGATCTTTGCAGCGCGAGAACGTGCCAAAGAGTTGATCGTCCAGATCGTTGCGGTCAGTGATGACGACAATGGTGGGGTTTTCCATTGCGGGATGCAGAACCATGCGACCTGCGTAAAAAGCCATCGTCAGGCTTTTGCCGGAACCCTGTGTGTGCCAGACAACGCCGATTCGACGGTCACCCGGCTTGGCGTCACGCGGTTGATGCGTAAAGTAATGTCCGCCTGAATCGGCGACCTGGTTGCCCTTTTCCATCGAAGCACGGATAGTTTGTTCAATCGCCATATTTACAGCATGGAACTGATGATAGCCCGCCATCTTCTTGATGGGTTGACCGACGCCATCGTCTTCAAAGACGATGAAATAACGAACGAGATCCAGGAAGCGGCGTTTCTCGAAGACGCCGCGCAGAAGCACTTCCAATTCGATGGCGTGACCATCCGCCAGCGTATCACCCGCGATGGTCTTCCACGGCATGAAGCGTTCCTTGTCAGCGGTCAGCGAGCCGATGCGGGCATGCGTGCCATCGGAAATAATCAGGGCTTCGTTATACACAAACAGGGGCGTGATCTCGTTCTTATAGGTCTGGAGCTGCTTGAATGCGGACCAGATCGTGGCCTTTTCATCGGCGGCATTCTTGAGTTCGATGACGGCCAGCGGCAAACCATTGACGAAGATAACTACATCGGGGCGGCGGTTGATGTGATTTTCAACCACCGTAAATTGACTGACCGCCAACCAATCGTTGTTGTCGAGATCTTCAAAATCAACCAGCCAGACTTTATCGCCTTTGATGCGCCCCTCATGGCGATACTCGACTTCGATTCCATCGACCAGCATTTTATGAAAGGAACGATTGTTACCCACCAGCGAAGGTGAACTGGGACGCGTGACTTTGCGAAAAGCATCTTCCAATGCTTCGGCAGGAACGCTGGGATTGATTCTTCTGAGCGCGTCTTTCAAGCGCCCCGATAGAATTACCTCGCCGTAATTCTCGCGCTCGGCGGCGGGTTCATCAGGCGCGATGTCATTGCCAAAGACGATGGTATAGCCCATGTCTTTGAGCCATTCGAGCGCGGTTTCTTCAATGGTGGATTCGGTGAAGTGGGTCATGGTTTAGATGATTTTACAACTTTCTTCAATTATTGCCAGAATGTCAACTCGATGTATGATCATGGCATACCCCCCCTGAAGATAGCATCTTCAGGCCGACGCCCGCCCGTAAGGACGGGCTGTCCTTTTATTGCCACCTCCAGTAACATCCCACCGCGCAGACTCGCCAGCGTGTTTTCAGGCGCGATGTCACGGCCAAAGACAATGGTGTAGCCTGTGTCTTTGAGCCATTCAAGCGCGGTCTCTTCAAAGGTGGATTCGGTGAAGTGGGTCATTTCGGTTTTATTGGATTCTCTTCGTCAGTTGCCCAATTGTCAATGTTTGATTCGATGTATAAATAGATGCGGTTATGTTCGTCGTCGTTGCGGATGATGTGTTCGTAATAATTGCGCTGCCAAATGTTTGCGCCATTCAATTCCTTTTGAATTCGGCGCGTGACGGACATTTTATACGCGCCGATGATTGTGCCGATGGACCCACGTTTGGGTCCGTTCAGTTTCGTTGGGATATTTTCTGTTTGGGCGACGGTTGTAGGGGCGACCCATTGGGTCGCCCCTGCGTCGGGATGAATAATAATGACCCCATGCGCATGATTCGGCATGACCACAAACGCGCCCAATTCAACCTGCGGAAAATGTTCGGGGATGGCGCGCCAATTTTCATCCGCAATTTGACCCATCGCCGATAACGTCATTTCGCCATTTTGAATGTCGCCAAACAAACATTCACGCTGATAGGTAACTATTGTAATGAAATATGCGCCTGCGGATGTGTAATCGTACCCTTTCAGGCGGATGGATTTGCGATGCCTGTCCTGAGCCTGGTCGAAGGGATGGATTTTTGGGTCAAATTTCATAATCATTTTCACCGTATCGGCACGCATTGGAGGGCGCATTGGCAGGCAATTGTAGGGGCGACGCATTGCGCCGCCCCTACCCGTGCACGCGGACTCGCCCCTCACCACCCTCGGCAGGGATATCCCACCGCGCAGACTCGCCAGCCTGTTTTCAGGCGCAATGTCATTGCCATAGACAACGGCATAGCCCATGTCTTTAAGCCATTCAAGTGCGGTTTCTTCAATCGCGGATTCAGTGAAGTTATTCATTTCCAGGTACATTAAAAGCCATTACAGTAATTATCAATTCTCTGTTTGGATCATCGTTTTGATGAAATGTATATTTGCTAGCTGTTTCATCTTTGCTTGGCAACTGCCGTTTGAAATTTGGATGTTTCGCCACAATTCCCGATATGGCTTGAACAATATCACTGAATTTTTTATTTCTGCAGAAAACCAAAATGGCTGTTTTGGTATCTCGCCAAGAAGTATAGCCGAGTAGTTGAGTAATAGTTTCCAAGAAGGCTTTCTCGCCTTTCCAAAATTTACACTCGGCAATAAAGATATTTTTACCATCCACTCGAATGAGAATATCCGTCTTTCCTTGATAATTGAAGGTCTCTCCAGTTGCCTGTCCCTCGTATTGCCCGTTTAATTGCACTAAGAAATGTTGTCGTAAGTCTTCTTCTTTCATGGTTCGAAAAGCATTAGGGCTTCTTTCCATTACCATGACTGCATAATCCGGTCCATGCCGCACAGTGAATCCGGAGTATGTCGCACACCGAATCCGGAGCATGCCGCACACTGAATCCGGGGCATGTCGCACAATAAAGTGGGGAAGAAAAGCGC
>JAMDBC010000099.1:4221-11901 GCA_023484185.1 Chloroflexota bacterium
ACAACTTGGTGAATGCATTAATCCATCAAGCCAAATTCGAAAATGCCGCTCAAGCCAGACGTTGGTTTGCCGCTCATATCTCCAATGCCTTTTTGTTACTTACCATGCCTTATTCTCTTTCTTGATGCATAATCCGGTCCATGCCGCACAGTGAATCCGGAGTATGTCGCACACCGAATCCGGAGCATGCCGCACACTGAATCCGGGGCATGTCGCACAATAAAGTGGGGAAGAAAAGCGCTGGAAAATCCAACTTCATCGGGTATTCTGTCTGCTCAACAACGAGGAGGCAGGAAGATGACCCAGGAGCGATTATCCTTGCGCAAAATACGAGAAGTCTTGAGATTGAAATATGAGATCGGTTTATCCAACCGGGCGATTGCCCGGGCCTGTCAGGTTTCCAATAGCACAGTCGGAGAATATATTGCTCGAGCCGAACAAGCGGGATTGAAATGGCCGTTGCCGGAAAACTGTAGCGAGGAAGATCTGTATCAAAAGTTATTTCCGGAAGGCGAAACACCGGTTCTGTCTGAGCGCCCGGTTCCGAATTGGGAGGAGATCCACCGTGAACTCTCACGACGCGGGGTGACTTTGATGTTGCTGTGGCAAGAATATCGGGAGAGACACCCGGATGGATATGGCCGAACCCAGTTCTTTGAACATTATCAACGCTGGAATCAATCTCACACCACAAGTATGCGGCTGCCTCACAAAGGCGGTGAAGTGCTGGAAGTGGATTACGCCGGAATGACTATATCCATAACCGATTCAGAAACCGGTGAAATCACTCAGGCACAGGTTTTTGTCGCGGTGCTGCCCGCCAGCAGTTACACCTATGCCGAAATTCAACCAAGCCAGGAACTCAACCACTGGCTGGCTGGTCATGTGCGAGCCTTTGCCTTCTTTGGTGGCACTCCCAAGATCCTGCGTCCGGATAACCTCAAATCCGGTGTGAAGAAACCCAACTATTATGAGCCGGATCTGAATCCCAGCTACCAGGAATTGGCGGAACATTATCATATGGCTGTTCTGCCTGCTCGAGTTAAAAAACCTAAAGATAAAAGCCACGCGGAAAACGGTGTGCAAAATGTAGAGCGCTGGATCTTGGCGCCTTTACGCAATCATGTCTTCTTCAGCATTGCCGAAGCTAATCATGCGATTGCGCCGCTGCTGGAAGCGCTCAACCAAAAAGAAATGCAGCACCTGGGAAAATCGCGCCGCCAATTATTCGAAGAAGTGGATCAGTCTGCATTGCTTCCACTCCCAGAGCACTCCTATGAATTTGCCCGCTGGAAAAATGCACGCGTGAACATTGATTATCACGTGGCCTTTGAAGGCCATTATTACAGCGTGCCGCACGCCCTGGTGGGTCAGGAAGTTCGCATTCGTGCCACCGAACATATATTGGAGATCTTTCAACGTGACAAGCAGGTAGCCATTCACCCACTGAACAGTGTTCAGGGACGCTTTTCCACTTGCCCGGATCACATGCCTGCCCATCACCGCTTTGTGCTCAATACCGATTCGGATTGGTTGTTGCGTGAAGCAGCCAAGGTGGGTCCGCAGACCGCTGCCTACATGACTGCATTATTGCATTCCCGTCCTTATCCGCAACAAGCCTTTCGTACCTGTCTTGGCGTTTTGGATCTGGCACGCAAACACTCTCAGACGCACCTCGAGTTAGCTTGCCAGCACTTGCTGCCTACACATTTGTTCAGCTACCAGGATTTGAAATCCGAGTTGGAGCATCTTTCGAAGGATGTATCCACCGATCCGCTGCCTGCCCACGAAAATGTGCGCGGCGATAGCTATTATCACTAAGGAGATATTATGACCTTGCAAACGCTCTATGACCAGTTGCTTGAACTGCGCATCCCCGCTTTTCGCCAAGCCTTGCAGGAACAGCAATCCAATTCCAAATATACTGACCTTGCTTTTGAAGACCGGCTAGCACTACTCGTGGATCATGAATGCACACAACGCCGCGAGAACCGTATTCGACGCAACATCCATACTGCAGCTTTTCCAATTTCTGCCAGCTTGGAAGATCTCGATATCTCGCCAGCTCGTGGGTTGGAGCGCCGCTCTGTTCTTGAACTTGGACAATGCAACTGGATCACTGCCCGCCAGAATATGATCGTGCTTGGACCGACCGGTTCTGGAAAATCTTTTTGCGCTTGTGCATTTGGAACGGCTGCGGCCCGCAATGGTTTCACCGTGCGTTATCACCGCACTTCCCGTTTACTCCACGTGCTCACTCAAGTTCGCGCGGATGGATCCTTGACTAATTTTCTACGCTCGCTGGCCAGGATCAATCTACTGGTGCTCGATGATTGGATGAGGGATGCGATCACAATACAAAATGCCCAGGATATTTTGGAAGTTCTTGATGATCGCTTCGGACACACTGCCACTCTGATCGCCAGCCAGGTTCCAATTGTGGATTGGCATCGCCGAATTCCAGACCCCACTTTGGCAGACGCCATTTTAGATCGTCTCGTTCATAATGCTCATCGCATTGAACTGAAAGGAGAATCGCAAAGAAAACTCAGAGCAAAACGGAGCATGGCGAACACTTAAGGTACAATCCCAACCACAGCGCTTTTCTCTCTCCTCGCTGTGCGGCATGCTCCGGATTCAGTGTGCGATTTGACCGGATTAAGCACTTGAGAAAACCATAAACACACTCACTTGTTACCTTGACATATTAAAATGGAATGATTAACATTGTACTCATACGTTATCTAGAAAGAGAGGAAGGAACTATGTCTCAATTTATGATCTTCATACCTACGGGAAAATTATCAGTCGCTCCATCAAACGACGACGATGCCGCTGCGCGGAGGAGGAAGGAGTTACGAGAAAAGCTTCTTCGAGGGGATGAAGTCGTTGTAACCCAAGAGGGCCAAGTTGAAGAAAAAGGAAAGCAGGATCCCAAGAAGCCTGCGCCCATTGAAATTCCTCCGGGGAAACTAGCCGCGAGTTTCTTTTGGTATGAGCAAGATCCCGAACTTCTCGAGTCTGAAAAACAGGCAATGCAACAGTTTTTCCCTGAGTTTAAGCTTGAAAAATTGGAAGATGATGGGCGATTATGCTGGGTGGGCCAGGTGGCACCCAAGAATGTGCGCAAGAACGCGGTTTGGAGCCTGCAAGTGATATACGACAATAATCACCCACACAAAAGTAGCTATGGAGGTTCAATGAGAGTCTATTCTATTGAACCAGACTTGGATAAAATGCATTCGGAAATTGGGCCGATTCCTCATCTGCTTCGTGACTCGCGGGGGCATGTCTATATTTGTACAGCGCGCCCAGAAGATGTTCAAGTCGGCGAGACTCAAACATCTGCTGCCTCTGCTCTTGCTTGGGCCGCCAAGTGGATCACTGTCTTTGAACTTTGGTTGGCTGGGGATGTAAAAACTGAAGAGTTTCGCGACCATACCTTTTGAGATTCAGATCGTACCAAATATGATGGCGAATTCTACTTATCGAGTGATTATTTCAGATAAAGCATATCGAGGGATTCTTGCGGAAACATTCGAGAACATAGGGACTGAAACGGGGGGTATATTTTTGGGAAAGTACGAGAGAGGGGTGTGGTACATTATTGAAAATTTGGATCCAGGCCCTAATTCAATATTCGAACCTGCATACTTTGAATACGATACGCCGTATGTTAATCATTTGGCGAACAAGATAGCCAGGTTCTATAAGACTGGTTTAGAGCTAATCGGCCTATGGCACCGCCATCCTGGAAGTTTTTCATCGTTTTCGGCAACTGATGATTCTACTAATATTAAGTACGCCAATTCACACGACTACGGAGCAATCTCAGCCTTAGTAAACCTAGACCCAGACTTCCGGTTGACAGTCTATCATGTCTCATCTCCATTGAGACCGAACTCGATTACCTAGAGTCTACGATCAAGTCGGCTTCTTAGTGGGAAACAATAATATGCCGGCCAGTTTTTTCGAGGTGAAGAGTTTCGAAGACTTCAGGCCTTCGAAGAGGCATGCATTCGAACATCGTGACATTACAGCATCACCGATGCGAAGGCAAGTATCGACCCAGTCCCATACTATCGCTAAGACTTCACTTTTCTCTTGGTTGGTTAGAAGAGGAACAAGCTCTTCTACAACTGATGAAAGGCGGCCGCGTAAAGGAATGCCATCATCTGTTGTGTCTTCTAGGGCCGAGGGAAATGCTGTGATTGACATGGTTGAGACCGAACTCGATTACCTAGAGTCGCAAATGGACTATGATTTTAAGATGAAAATGATTAGTGATAATGAGTTATTGATCTCAATGGTATATAAGCGATCTATGAAGGCTTACCCAAAGGCGCTAAGCTTTATATTTGGCATCAATGGTCAAACGAAATATGTTATAGCGAACAGAAGAACGTATCAATATGCCCCTAGTTTCATCCGCACTTATTTGGGTGAAATTATAGACGCGGAATAAAACCAAAGGTTGTTAGACGAATCCTTATGGAGCCATTGAAACCAGACCTTAAAGTCCTCCTTCCACCTAGTTTGGATGAGTCCAATTACATTGGAGATTTATTTGGATATTATCATCCCGCCTCCGGAGTATTTAATATTTTAGCTTGGGACGAGGAAACCAGAAAATCATTCTCAGGTTCTCGTCTGGATCTCATAGGGCGGATTGTCGCCTCTGGCAATCAAGCAGAGTCCGGTACTGATCTTCTATTGGGATACAGAACTGGTGAAGGTCTGCAATTCCAAGTGGGAGGCAGTTTGTGTAAAAAAGAATTTTACAATCTGCTACAAAATGTGTTTTCGAGAAATACTGGAATCCTAGAGACGGACTGGATGCTAGATAAAACCGCTTTCGTTCTCGGCTGTGGCTCTGTTGGCAGTCTGGTCGCGCTTGAACTCGCCCGGGCTGGCGTTGGTAATTTCGTCCTCGTGGACAATGATATTTTTAACTATCACAATATCTGTAGACACCAATGTGGGATTCATGAAGTAGGCGAATACAAGGTTCAGGCGATGCGAGAACGAATACTTGAGATAAACCCTTTAGCAAAGGTGTATGACTACATTTCAACATTGGAAATGCTGCCTAAAGACACGTTTGATAAACATTGTAGACCCGGAACAATCCTGATAAGTTGCGCCGATAATAGAGATGCTGATCATTATTCAAGCAAAATGGCACGAACTTATTCGATTCCCTTTGTTTCGATTGGGTTATGGGAAAGAGCATTTGCGGGCGAGATATTCTATTTCCTACCCCAAGAAAATATGCCTTGCTATGAATGCGCGATTGGAAAAGGTCAAGGTACAGCAAGGCAATCAGTGAGTAGAAGAGTTTATACTACTCAGGAGAACTTGGAGGAAGTGAATTTTGAACCGGGCATATCTGTTGATATTGATTATGTGACGCTAATAGCCATAAAACTAATATTGGATCTTTTCAACTACGATAACCCGCGATTTACCCCGAGATTAATAAATCGGTTGACGCAATATACGCTTATCTGTAATACGAATGAGACAGCAATCGGCGGCGAACTGGCCGAAATATTCTCATATCCATTGCAGGTAACGACATCGATCAAGGTGAGTTTTAAAAGCCCCTGCCCTCCATGTCGCTATTCATAATCTATAGATCCAAGCAAACATGAGAGGCAACGACTCCATACGAAAGTCAGAACTTGAAACTTTGCTGAACAAATATGGGTATGGTCATCTGAATTCAGGAAACTTCGAATCGCGGCCAAGGAGGTACAAGTGAGCGATAATCGTGTAGATCACAGGGGTCAAATCCATAGGAGGCCGGGTGGTTACCCCTCCCGGCCTTTCAACCCACCTCCCCCGCCTACTCCCGACGGGCGAAATGGGTGGGAGAAAAATCTCGGCTGGATAGTAGCCGGTGTTATTGCTTTTGTGTTACTAATAGTATTCCTTAGCAACAGTCACTCTACGACGCCACCGAGTTCCAATTCGGCAGTGACAGATGGACAAGCTTCTGGGGCGGCTTCAGAGAACAATCAAGGATCACCAAATGGTCAAGGTTCGGGCGCGGCTTCAGCTAGCAATCAGGGGTCACCGAATTACCAGAACGTAGGCGCAAACACCACGAGTGATTCTAATCTTTCCGGCGGATCGTCAGATCCCGAACAATTTGTGCGTTCCTACTTTAATTCGATAACCCATGACAGAAACTATCAATATTCGTGGTCCCTACTTACAAGTGGTTTTCAAGACAAGAATTCACCTGGTGGCTATGATGCCTATGTCAGTTTCTGGGACAATATTGATAGCGTAGATATAGATAGCATCAATTTCTACGAACAAACAAGCACCGATGCCAAATGCGCGGTCAAGCTCACATTTAATGCGAAACAAGACGGCAGTCAGACTGTAGATGTTAAGTACCATCTCATCTATGATGCGGACCGTCAGACTTGGCTATTTGAAAGCCCATAAGGCAATTATAACTCTAAGAATGAGTGATAATCGTGTTGATCGGCGCGGTCAGATACACAGGAGAAGAGGCGGAGTTCCTCACGTCTGGTGTTTGTGTTCGTGCCTGCTCTAAAAATTCCTGTCCACCGGAGAAGATCGTTTGGCTACCTGCTCGAGGTCCTCGCCAACTTGTTTGAGATATCGGTTCAGGACCTGAAGAGAAGCGTGCCCCATCAGTTTGGAGAGGGTCAGGATGTCTACTCCTGCGCGCCAGCGTTCGATGGCAAATGCCCGCCGGAAGTCATGGGGCGATGGGGCAGGCGCGCCGGCTTGGGCTGCGCGCCGTCGCATCATCATGCGTACGCCAGTTTCGGTCAGCCTTTCCCCGGACCTGCCCACCCAAAGGGCAGGGTTGTGATCTCTTCGTTCCTTCACATACCTTCGAAGAAACTGGCGCGATTTGTCGCCAAGGTATGCATTGCGTGGCTTTCTGCCCTTTCCGGAGCGGATCAGGATCATTCCGGTTACGGGATCGACATCTTCCAGGTTCAGGGCTAGGAACTCCGCCAGTCTCATACCGGTATCCAAGAGGACCAACAGCGATGCCTTATCGCGTGCGTCTGTGAGTTTTCCCCGTTTGCAAGTTTCCATCATAGCCTTGATGGTTTCAATCCTGACGGGTTCCAATGGTTCCAGTGGAACGATCGGCGCCTTGACTTTGTTAATTGGGTTGCGCCAATCAGCAGGCTCCGTTTCCCGCTCATACCATTTCAAGAAAGTCTTGATCGAACGGTAGTAGCAATGAATGCCGGCCGGGCGATGTCCTTCCTCTTCGAGGAAGATCAGGAAGTGGCGGATATGATCGGCACTGATCTGGCCGATATTCGTAATGGCAAGATCCAAGCAGAACCGGACGAAGGCGTTGAGCTTCTTGCCATAGAATTCGATGGTGCCACCAGCCAGGTTACGAGAACGGCAGGCGTGAAGGTAGATTCCAATCCATTTTCGCAGGTCGTCCGCTTGGTAAATATCAGGGGTAAGGATTTGATCTTGAGCGAGGCTCGTTTCCATTCTGGCAGTCACCAATTGCTGGCTGTATCGAGGAATCGCTGAACCTTTTTTTCGGGTCATCAGCATCAGCGTTCAGAATATTAACAGAAACCAATCACGGGCTTCTGCGCGGCGAGATGCTCGTGATTATGCACCCTACAGCACATCTGATTGCCGAATGTATTTGTTCAG